>JBJMTY010000265.1:0-15177 GCA_045811445.1 Allosphingosinicella sp.
ACCCGCCGCTTCGCGGTCGCCCGGAGAAGGCCGCCGGCTACGTCGGGCCGCTTGTCCGGGCAACCAGCCCGGCCTGCGCCGTCCACCTGGCCGGCGGCCTTCTCCGGGCGATCCCGACCATTGCGGGTATCGAGTACGGACCCTAGCAGGCGGTTGCGCCGCGGCGGCGCGTTCGAAGAGGTGTCCCGATTGCGCATCGTCTATCCGCTGCTCTGGTCGCGGCTGGCGCGTGACGCCGGCGGCGAGCAGGCGGTCGCCACCGCTGCCGCTTTCGCCCGCCAGGGCGCCCAAGTCACTCTGCTTCTGCCCCGCGGGCCGCACGATTCCGCGCTCGACGCGGCGGCGCTGCGGGACTGGTTCGGCGTGACGGGCGATTTCGCCGTCGCCCAGCGCCCCAGCTTCTGGGCAGGCACCCACTTCCTCCAGACGGCTTTGTGGCTGCGCCAGGTGGCCAAAGACGAAGCGCTGGGGCGGGCGGATATCCTCTATTCGCGCATCCCCTACATGTTCGCCGGCGGCTTCGCCTCGCCGATCCCGTTCGCGGTCGAGCATTACCGGCCCTGGCCCGACGAGCTGCCCATCTTGCGCCCGTTGATCCGCCGCACCGCGCGGGCGCCGCATTGCCTCGGCTTCATCCTCCATTCGGACTATGCCGCCGCCAGCTACCGCCGCATCGGCGTCGACCCGGAGAAGTTGCTGGTCGCCCATAACGGCGTCGATCCGGCCCTGTTCGCGGAGCCGCTCGACGCGGCCGAGGCGCGCCGCCGGCTCGGCCTCCCGCCCGGCCGCCCGATCGCCCTCTATGCCGGCCGGCTGACCGCGGACAAAGCGATCGACCAGATCTTCGCCCTCGCCGAACGGCGGCCGAACGTCTTGTTCGTGCTCGCCGGCTCGGAAGGCGAGGGGGAAGTGGAGCGCGAGGCCGCCCGCCACGCCAATCTTCGCGTGCTGCCCTGGCAGCCGGCCGCCGCGCTGCCGGCCCTGCTCTATGCGGCCGACGCGCTGCTCATCCCGCCCTCGGTGCGGCCGCTGACCCACAGCAAAAGGTGCGTGCTGCCGATGAAGACCTATGCCTATCTCGCCGCCGGCCGGCCGATCCTCGCCCCGCGCTCGCCCGATACGGCGGAATTGCTGGCCGACGGCGACAATGCGCGGCTGGTCGAGCCCGACCGCCCCGACGCCGCCGCCGAGGCGCTCGACGCCTTGCTGGCCGACCGCGCGCTTGCCGCCCGCCTCTCCGAAGGCGCGCTGCGCACCGCGCGCGGCCTCACCTGGGACGCGCGGGCGCGGCGGATTCTCGGCTTCCTGGAGGCAAGGCTCAGCCGAAGGTGAAGGAATAGGCCTCGACGCCGGGCCCCTCGAACTCCACCGCGAACAGCCTTTCGCGCGCGCCGCCGCGCTGGCGGACGAGCTGGTAGAGGCGCTGCTCGCGCACCATGCCCCAGCCCTCCGCGTCGGTGTCGAGGCCATGGTCGGCGCCTGGCGCCTGGCCGTCGAGCGTCATCCGGAAGCGTACGCCCGCCGGCGCGCCGAGCACGAGGTGGAGGTCGCGCGCCTTGAAGCGGAAGGCGATCCGCCCGCCCGGCGCCTCGAGTCGCGCCCGCTCCGCGCCGACGGTCCAGGCCCCGGCAAGGCCCCATTGGTTGAGCGCGAGCGCCGGCGGCAAAGCATAATCGGCGCGCCTGTCCTTCGCGAAGCCGCCGGGCGAGGCGAAGTTCGCCGCCTTGCGCCAGCCGAGATAGGTCTCGCGCGATCCGATCTCGCGAAAGTCCGCCTGGGCGCCGACGCCCTCGAGCCGCGCCGCGGCCGGGGCGCCCGCGACGCCCTTCGCGCCCGCCTCGGCAAGGAGCTGGCGGATGGCGCGTTCGGTCGTCTCGTCGTCGCCCTCGCCGAAATGATGGTAGCGCAGCCGCCCCTTGGCGTCGGCGAGGTAGAGGGCGGGCCAATACATGTTCGAGAAGGCGGCCCAGATGTGTTTGTCGTTGTCGATCGCGACCGGGTAGCGGATGCCGAGCCGGTCCATCGCCGAGCGCACGTTGGCGACGTCGCGCTCGAAGGCGAATTCGGGGGCGTGGATGCCGATCACGACCAGGCCGTCCTTGGCGTAGCGCTCGGCCCAGGCGCGGGTGAAGGGGATGGCGCGCAGGCAATTGATGCAGGAATAGGTCCAGAAATCGACCAGCACGACTTTGCCGCGCAGCTGCGCGGCGGTGAGCGGCGGCGAATTGAGCCACTCCGCGGCGCCGTCCAGCGAGGGGAGGGGGCCTTCGTCGGGCAGCATCGCCGCGCCGCCCGGGCCCGCCATCAGCTTGGTCGTCCGCCCCGCCGTGCCTCCGCCGCCCAGCCGGCTCGCCACATCCTGCTCGAGCGCGAAGGTGCTCCCCGCCGAGAGGCGCGTCAGGTAGGTGGTGTCGAGCCCGAGCGCGATCGCGCCGACCGCGACGAGGATGAGGAGGCCGAGCGCTCGCCGCACCGACTGGCCGGCGCCGATCGACCTTTTCATCGCCGCGAACACCCTGCCGCCGACCAGCAGGGCCAAAGCGAGCGAGGTCGCCGCGCCGAGCGCGTAGGCGAGGAGCAGCAGGCCGGTGCCGAGGCTCGCGCCGGAGAGGGCCGCCCCGGTCAGGATGATGCCGAGGATCGGCCCGGCGCAGGGCGCCCACAGCAGGCCGGTCGCGACGCCGAGCAGGAGGGATGGGCCGATCCGCTCCTTGCCGGGGGCGGTGCCGGCGGTGGCGGCTTCGGAGAGGCGCCCGCCCCAGCGGACGAGCGGCTGCATCGCCCGGTCGGCCAGCGCGGGGAAGACGAGGGTCAGGGCGAAGGCGGCGAGAAGCAGCAGCGCCGCCCACCGCCCCGCCCGGTTCGCCGCCACCGCCCAGCCGCCGCCGACAGCCGCCAGGGTCGCCACCGCCGCGAAGGTCAGCGCCATGCCTACGAGGAGGGGGAGGCCGCTCCTCACGAACGGCCGGTCGGCTCGGGCGAAGACGAACGGCAATACCGGGAGGATGCAGGGGCTGAGGATGGTCAGCACCCCGCCCAGATAAGCGAGGAGGACGAGCAGCATTCAGGCGGGTCGGAAGACGAGCGCAAGCCCGTTCATGCAATAGCGCAGCCCGGTCGGCTTGGGCCCGTCGTCGAACAGATGGCCGAGATGCCCGCCGCAGCGCCGGCACAGCACCTCCGTCCGGCTCATGCCGAACGTGCGGTCGGTGCGGGTCACCACCGCGTGGGGGAACGCCCGGAAGAAGCTCGGCCAGCCGGTGCCGCTCTCGAACTTGGTGTCGCTGGCGAACAAGGGCAGGTTGCAGCCCGCGCAGGCGAACAGGCCCTTGCGGTGCTCGTTGAGCAGCGGGCTCGATCCCGCCCGCTCGGTGACCGCCTCGCGCAGCACCGCGTAACGCTGCGGCCCCAGCGCCTTGCGCCAGTCCTGCGGCGATCGGGTGATCTCGAACGCCTGGCCGGCGGCCTCGGCGGGCTCGCCCGCGCCGCGGAACAGGACGATCCCCGCTGCGCCGAGCAGTCCGGCGCCGAGCAGGGCGCGGCGGGTGGTGGTGGCATCGGGCATGGGACCTCCGCTACAGGCGTTCGCATGACCCATATAGCGACGATATCGGGCGGCTGCCATTGCGGCGCGGTGCGCTACGAGGCGCAGGTGCCGGCCGAGGTCGAGGTGCTCGACTGCAATTGCTCGATCTGCGCGATGACCGGCTTTCGCCACCTCATCGTCCCCCACCACGATTTCCGCTTGCTGTCGGGACGGGGCGCGCTGACCGCCTACCGCTTCGGCACCGGCGCGGCGGAGCATCTGTTCTGCGCCGCCTGCGGGGTGAAGAGCTTCTACCAGCCGCGCTCGCACCCCGAGGCGTGGAGCCTGAACCTCAACGCCCTCGACGACGTCTCCGCCTTGACGATCACGGCCAGGGCCTTCGACGGCCGCCACTGGGAAACGGCGAAGGCGGCTCTCGACGGGGCCCCGGGCGCCGCTTAGTCTGCGCCGCGACACCAGGGGAGGGACGTTCATGGCCGCAGCGGCGGGCGATTATGTCATCGACGCGAAGCGGGACCGGCTGGTCATCTTCGCCTCCTCGCTCGGCACCGTGTTCGAATGGTACGATTTCTTCGTCTACGGCACGCTCGCCACCGTCATCGCCAAGCTGTTCTTCCCGGCGGCGAGCCCGACCGCCGGCCTCCTCCTCACGCTTGCTACCTTCGGCGCGGGATTCGGGGTGCGGCCGGTCGGCGCGATCCTGTTCGGCTGGCTCGGCGACCGGCTGGGGCGCAAATACACCTTCCTCGTCACCATCACCTTGATGGGCCTCGCCACCGCCGCAATCGGCTTGCTGCCGACCTTCGCCTCCATCGGCGTCGCCGCGCCGGCCTTGCTCGTCTTCCTGCGCCTGCTCCAGGGCCTCGCCTTGGGCGGCGAATATGGCGGGGCCGCCATCTACGTCGCCGAGCACGCGCCGCGCCACCGCCGCGGCTTCTACACCAGCTTCATCCAGGCGAGCGTGATCGGCGGCTTCCTCCTCTCGGTCACGGTCGTCCTGGTCTCCACCTCGTTCGTCGATCCGGCGCAATGGGAAGCGTGGGGCTGGCGGGTGCCGTTCCTCTTCTCGCTGGTCCTGCTTGCCGTGTCCTTGTGGGTGCGCCTCAAGCTCAAGGAGAGCCCGGTCTTCCAGGCGATGAAGGCGTCCGGCCAGACCGCGCGCAATCCCCTGAAGGAAAGCTTCGACACCTGGCCCAAGGTCAAGCTCGTCCTGGTCGCTCTGTTCGGCATCGCCGCCGGCCTCACCGTCATCTGGTACACCGCCCAGTTCCAGGGCCTCTATTTCCTCCAGAACGCGCTCAGGATCGACGATACGGCGGCGCGGCTGATGATCGGCATCGCCGCCGTCGTCAGCCTGTTCTGGTTCATCCTGTTCGGCTGGCTGAGTGACAAGGTCGGCCGCAAGAAGCCGATCGTGATCGGCTATGCGCTCACGGTCGTGCTGATGTTCCCCTTGTTCCACTGGATGGCCTCGGCGGCCAATCCGGCCCTCTCCGCCGCCATGGCGCGCAGCCCGGTCGTCGTCACCGGCAGCGACTGCGCCTACCATCCGTTCGCCAAGGTCCAGCCGACCGCCTGCGGCAAGGTGCTCGACATCCTGTCGAAGAAGGGCGTCGGCTATGCCAAGGCGGCCGCGCCCGCCGGCAGCCCGCCCGTCGTGACGATCGGCGGCGGGCCGGTCGACGCCTCGAACCCGGCGGCGCTCGACGCCGCGCTCAAGGCCGCCGGCTATCCGCTCGAGAAGATCGTGCCGCCGGCGTCGCGCGCCTGGCAGATCGTCCTCGCCATCGTCGTCATCGGCATGCTCTCGGGCATGACCTACGGCCCGGTCGCGGCTCTGCTCGTCGAATTGTTCCCCGCCCGCGTGCGCTACACCTCGCTGTCGGTGCCCTACCACATAGGCACTGGCTATTTCGGCGGGTTCCTGCCGTTCATCAGCCAGTATATCGTCGCCCGCACCGGGGATCCGTTCGCCGGCCTGTGGTACACGGTGGCGGTGGTGGCGATGGCGCTGGTCGTGACTGTGCTCTGGCTACCCGAGACCGCGGGCAAGGAACTGGAATAGTCGCGGCGCCGCCGCTATCCGCGCCCCCATGCCTCACCGCCCGCTCCGCTTGACCCTTGACGGCGACGCGCTCGCCGCCAACTGGCGCTGGCTCGACGCCAGGAGCGGCGACGCCGCCTGCGGCGCGGCGGTCAAGGCCGACGGCTACGGCCTCGGCGCGGTGGCGGCGACGCACCGCCTCGCCGCGGCGGGCTGCCGCGACTTTTTCGTCGCCACCTGGGCGGAAGCGGAGGACTTGCTGCCGCATGTGCCCGAGCGCGCCGCCCTCTCCATCCTCCACGGCGTGGCAGAGGGGGATCTGGGCGAAGCGGCTGCGTCGCGCGCCCGCCCCGTCCTCAACACCCCCTTCCAGGTCGAACGCTGGAAGCAAGGGGCGCCGGGCCTGCCCTGCGACGTGATGGTCGATACCGGCATCGGCCGGCTCGGCCTCTCGCCCGAGCAAGCGGGTTCGGGGCTACTCGGCGGCCTCAAGATCGAGACGCTGATGAGCCACCTCGCCTGCGCCGACCAGGACGAGGCGATGAACCGCCGCCAGCGGGACGCCTTCGCCGCCCTCGCCGCCGCCGTCCCCGCCCGCCGCTACAGCCTCGCCAACAGCGCCGGCATCTGCCTCGGCCCCGATTATGCCTTCGGCCTCACCCGGCCCGGCCTCGCCCTCTACGGCGGCGTGCCGCGCCGCGAGGCGGAGGGCCATGTCCGGCAGGTCGCCCGCGTCGAGGCGCAGGTCGTGCAGAGGAAGCGCGTCCCGGCCGGCGCGACGATCGGCTACAATGCCACCTTCACCGCCGCGCGCCCGACCGAGCTCGCCATCCTCAACATCGGCTATGCCGACGGCTATCTGCGCGGCTTCTCGGGCACCGGCCGCGCCTGGCACGCGGGCGCGGCCCTGCCGGTGCTCGGCCGCGTCTCGATGGACCTCACCGCCGTCGACGCCGGCGCCGCGCCGCACCTCAAGGAAGGCGATTGGGTCGAGCTCGACTATCATCTGCCCGAGGCCGCGCGCCAATCCGGCCTCTCGCAATACGAGCTGCTGACCACGCTCGGCGGAAGGCACGAGCGAGCGTGGACATAGCGCCATCGCGCCGGGCCGCTTGCGCCGTCGCGTGAACCTCGCGCGGTCCGCCTCGTTCAGCCCCCATGCCCGCCCGCATCGCCCACCTCTCCGACATTCATTTCGGCGCCCACGACCCGGCCGTCGTCGCCGCGTCGGAGGCCTGGCTTGCCGAGCACCGGCCCGATCTCGTTATCGTCTCGGGCGACCTCACCCAGCGGGCGCGGATCGGCCAGTTCCGCCAGGCCCGCGCCTGGCTCGCCCGGCTGCGCGAGGCGGGGCACCGGCTGCTCGTCGTGCCCGGCAATCACGACGTCCCGCTCTACGACGTCGCCACCCGCTTCACCGCTCCGCTCCACCGCTACAAACATTACATCTCCCACGATCTGTGCCCCTGGTTCGAGGACGATCATGTCGCCGTGCTCGGCATCAACACGGCGCGCTCGCTGACCTTCAAGAGCGGCCGCATCAACCGCGAGCAGATGGCGCTGATCGAGGAGAGCTTCGCCCCGGTGCCGGCGGAGAAGACCCGCATCCTCGTCACCCACCACCCGCTCTACGCCATGCCGATCGGCGAGGGCAGCGAGCTTTCCGAAGCCGTCGGCCGTCACGAGGACGCGGCGCGCGCCGTCTGCCGCGCCGGCGTCCACATCGCGCTGGCCGGCCATTTCCACCGCACCTATGCGGCGGCGGCGCGCAAGATGGTCGAGAAAGCGGGCGGCGCCCTGATCATCCAGGCCGGCACGGCGACCAGCGTCCGGCTGCGCAACGACGAGCTGCAAAGCTTCAACTGGATCCATGCCCACCGCCACGACGATATCGAGCTGCAGGTGATCGCCTGGGACGGCGCCCGCTTCGGCCGCGGCAACCATGTCCGCTTCACCTGGGAAGGGGAGGGTTGGCAGTCGCGCACGCTCCTCCACTCGGAGGAGGACGCGCCTACAGATCGACCAGGGGCCGCGGCGGCGGATAGCTGAACCGCGCGGCGCGGATCCAGCGCGAGGCGATCGCCTTGACGCCGCGGGTGACGGGAAGGCCGGCGTGGAGCGCCATCGGGTCGGCCCGTCCGTCGTCGGTCACGTTGCGGAACAGCAAAGCGTCGCCCTTGCGGCCGCGAAACCCCAGCCCGGTGCGCAGGAATTGCGTCTCGCCCCCCTCATAATCGTCGCTGAGATAGACGAGCGCGGTGGCGATGCGCTGGTTGGGCTCGGCCGGCAGCGCGTCCATATGGGCGCGATATTCGCCGCCGGGCCGGTAGCGGAGCAGCTGCAGCGGCTCGCTTTGGTCGAGCGCGGTGCCGCTGAGCGCGGCGATCCGCCGGTTGATCGCGTTGACGACCAGATCCTCGGTGAAGACGCCGAACGTCGCCCCGTCCGAGACCCGCACGGGATGGGGGATGAGGCGGCCGGTCGCCGGGTCGACCACCGTCGCGGGCTGGAGGTCCGGCTCGGCGGCGCGGACCAGCCAGTCGCATTCGGCCGCCGTCGCGAATCCCGGCGCGGCGACGACATGGGGGCGCTCGCTGAGGGTCTCGGCGGCGACGGCGGCGCCCAGATCCATCGCCTCGATCAGCGCGATCTGCGCGGCGGCGTCCGCGTCGCGCGCCGCCAAAGCGGCAAGCTCGGCGCGCGCTTGCCGCCAGTCCGCCTCGCCGCCGACGCCGGCCGCGAGGAAATAGGCATGGAGGCGCGCGGATTCGTCGTCGCCGGCGCCGCCGGCCTGGGCGAGCAGGGCCCGCGCGGCCGCCAGGTCGCGACGGACGATGGTCCCGGCGATCCGCCAGCGGGCCAGCTCGGCGGCCGCTTCCCGGTCGCCCGCCGCCGCCGCGCCAGTCAGCCGCTGCGCGGCCTCGCCGTGGCGGCCGCTCCGCAGCAGGGCGCCGATCTGGAGGAGGAGCGAGGCCGCCATGAGCCATTGGTAGGGGGGCGCCGCGCCCCGGGAAAGCCCTTCCGGCTTGCGCAGGGAGGGGAGGGGGGATTAGCTCCGCCGTCATGGACGTCGTCGGAAATTATGCCGAAGAAGGCTATGCGCTGATCCGCGGCCTGGTGCCCAGGGAAGTCGCCCAGGCTTTCCTGCAGGGCCTCAAGCAGGACATCGGGCCGGGCGCGATCCCGCTGAGCCGCGTCGCGCAATTCCCCAATCTGCTCAAGCGGCCCGCCTTCGAGGTCTACGGCCACCATTATCCGCCGATGCTCTGGTTCCTGTGGGGCCTGACGCCGATCGTCGCCTCGATCGTCGGGCGCGAGCTGCTGCCGACCTACGATTATTTCCGCCTCTACCGGAAGGACGACGTCTGCCGCGTCCATTTCGATCGTCCCTCGTGCGAGCACAGCCTGTCGCTCACCCTCGGCTATAGCGACGGTCGGCCGTGGCCGCTCGACGTCGGCAAGGCGCGGCAGGATCCCTCCTCGAAGGTCGACGAGGATTTCGGCGGCGAGCCTTGCTCCGCGCTGGAAATGGAGGTCGGCGACGCCGTCCTGTACCAGGGCGTCCACCACCGCCACGGCCGCGTGACGCCCAATCCGAACGCCTGGTCGGCGCACCTCTTTTTGCACTGGGTCGATCGCGGCGGCCCCTATCGCGACCAGGCCTTCGACGGCCAGCTCGCGCCCGCCCCGGTCGGCTTCGCCTTCGCCTAGAGCCTGGGGCGGACGCCCCTAGTCCTCCCTGTGCGCGAAGCGCATGGGGAGGGGGACCATCCGAAGGATGGTGGAGGGGCCTTGCTGAGTCAGAATAGCCCCTCCACCGCGTTTCACGCGGTCCCCCTCCCCATCGCCTGCGGCGACAGGGAGGACTGTCTCCCCCCTTTCGTCGCACAAAAAAAGGAGGCCGGGGAAATCCCCGGCCTCCAGTGTTTTCGATCCGTGCGCCGCTTAGAAGCGGGCGCGGAAGCCGCCGTAGAAGGTGCGGCCGCGGATGCTGTAGATGCCGCTGCCGGCGCCGACGCCCGTGAGGCCCATCGGCGGGTTGCGGTCGAACAGATTGTCCACGCCGAAGTAGAAATTGTACTCCTTGCCCACGTCGATCGACACGCGAGCATTGTGGTACAGCACCGACGGATACCACAGGCGGTCCGCCCAGTCGGCGTCGAACGGCGGGCAGGCGCCGCTGACCGGGTTGCAGCCGCCCGGGAACGCGTTGAAGTCCTCGTACAGGTTGACCACCTGCTTGCCGATGTAGCGGGCCTGATAGCCGAGCGTGACGTTGTGGACGGTCAGGTCGAGGTTGAAACGCGCCTCGTCCTGCGGATCGCCCAGCTCGCTCATGATCCGGTTCTCGAGCTGCGGGAACGTCGGGTTGGTGAAGTTGCTGATCTGCAGATTGTGCGTGTAGATCAGCCGCGCCGCCAGCTTCACGTTCTCGTTGATGTTGGTCCGGTAGGCCAGCTCGGTGTCGATGCCGCGACGCTTCAGCGCCTGGAAGTTCAGCGGGATCTGGATCAGGCTGCCCTGCAGGATCGCGCCCGGCACTTCGTTGCTCGGCCCGGGGCCCGTGCCGCGATAGCGCGTGAACAGATCGCAGAACTGGTTGTTCAGGTCCGGCTGGTCGTAGCAGCTGTTGACGATCGTCTGGGCCGAGATCGAGCCGATCACGTTCTTCACGGTGATGTCGTAATAATCGACCGTGAGCGACAGGCCCGGGATCCAGCGCGGCTGGATGACCGTGCCGATCGTCCAGGAGTCCGAAGTCTCCGCCTTCAGGTTCGCGTTGCTGCCGCTCTGGATCTCGAGCGAGAAGCCCACGTCCGGAAGGTTGCCGAGCAGCGCGCCAAGGTCCGCGGTGCAGTTCGCGAGACGCGTCGAATTGGCCGTGCGGGGCGTCGGCGCGCACGGATCGCTGAAGCCCGGGGCGAAGTTCTGCGTGAGCGGGAACGACGTCTCGGTGAGGGCCGGAGCGCGCACCGACCGGCCGTAATTGGCGCGGAAGCGGATGTCGCGGATCGGGGCCCATTCGCCGCCGGCATTATAGGCCCACACGGTGCCGGTGCCGCCGCCATAGCTGGCGACGCGGGCCGCCGCGCTGAGGCTGAGCTCCTCGAAGAAGGGCATGTCCTTCAGGATCGGGATGCGAACCTCGGCATAGGCTTCCTTCACGTCGAACGGCTTCGGGCTGAAGGTCGGAAGCGCGTTGTAGAAGGACAGGCCCTGCTCGATGAACGGATCCGCCTGGTAGAACAGGCTCTCACGCCGATATTCGGCGCCGACCGCGAACGACACGGGGCCGCCCGGCAGGTTGATCCAGCTGCTCGTGTCGCCGGCCATGAAGGCCGAGAGGACGAGCTGGTCGAGCGTGGCGTGCGAGACGGTGTCGCGGACGATGTACTGGCGCGCCGCCTCGTTCGTGCCCGGCGTGCGGCCGAACGGATTGTAGGGAACGCAGGCCGCGATGTCCTCGGCCAGCTTGGTCGCGTCGCCGATCACGTCGATGCGCGCCGCCGGATCGAACTTCGCGCGGCACTCGATCGCGCCCGTCGTCGGGTTGCGGCCGGCGTCGAGCGAGAAGAGCAGGCGGGCGATGTCGACGTTGCCCTCGACGGTCGTGTCTTCCGTGACCTTGCCGTAATTGGCCGAGATCTCGTAGTTCCAGTCGTCGTTGAACGTGCCCTTGATGCCGCCGACGATGCGGAAGGTCTCGCGCTTCGACTTCTCGTCGCGAACGCCGAGGTCGAGCAGGTTCCGCTGGATCGGGACCCGGAAGGTGCCCGCCAGGATGTTGGTGATGTCGCCCGGGGTCAGCGCCACCGCCGACGTGCCGGCGTTGGAGAGGCCCGGACGGGTATTGTACTGGAACAGCAGGCCCTGGATCTGCGACCGCTCCTGCGCGGTGAGGAACGGGTTGTCGAGGCGGATGCGCTCGCGGCTGCCGTCGATCGTGCTGCCCTGGATGAACGCCGGGCCGGCATTCTGGCCCTCCGTGTCGACGCGCACATATTTGGCCTCGATGAACGGCTCCAGCGCGTCGCTCACCGTGAAGTGGGCGAGCAGGTTGACGTTGTAGCGGTTCTGCACCGGCAGGACGGTCAGGCCGTTGAGCTCACGGCCCGTGGTGCCGTTGCCGCCGATGAACGAGCCGATCGGGCCGGTGCCGATGCGGGCGCCGCCGGTCTGCGGGAAGAGGCCGGTGCCGTCCTGGCTGAACAGGAACACGCAATTGTAGGGCGTGCCGTTGAAGCCGACGCCGCACTGCGCGCCGCCCGGCTGGGCGGTGCGCTGGGTGAACGCGATCTGCGAGTTCACGTTGATGTTGGCCAGGCGGATGTCGCGGAAGAAGACGCGGTCCGGGTTGCCGTCGCTGCCGTTCGGGTCGCAGTTCGCGGTATTGGAGCCGATGCAGGCCGCGCGGTCGCTGTCGACCGAGAGGAAGCCGTCGACCCGCTGCAGGAACGGGATGCCCGAGGCGTAGAGGCGATCCTCATGCGCATATTCGGCGTGCAGGGTCACGTTGCCGCGGCCGTCGGCGAAGTTCATGCCGTACATGCCGCTGACATATTGGTTGGCGCCGCCGCCATAGCCGGAGATGCCGACGTGGCCGCGGACCTGGAAGCCCTCGAAGTCGCGCTTCAGGATGAAGTTGACGACGCCCGCGATGGCGTCCGAGCCGTAAATGGCCGAGTTGCCGCCGGTGACGATGTCGACGCGCTCAATGAGGTCGTTCGGGATGGTGTTGACGTCGGGCGAAACGCCGTTGTTGAGGATGTCCGCCGGGACGTGGCGGCGGCCGTTGACCAGCACCAGGGTGCGCTGGGTGCCGAGGCCGCGAAGGTCGAGCAGGTTGAGGCCGGTGGTGCCGAGGAAGCGGCCGGCATTCTGCTGGCCGAACGTCGTGCGCAGCTGCGGCAGCTCGTTGAGCGCGTCACCGATGTTGTTCTGGCCCTGCTGGAAGAATTCCTCGCCGCCCAGCGACGTGATCGGAACCGTCGATTCGAGGTTCGGGCGACGGATGCGCGAACCGGTGACGACGATGCCGGCATCCGAAGAAGCGGTGGGCGGATTGGTGTTGGTGCCGGACTGGGTCTCGACCTCGCCGCGCAGGCAATTGTCGGGCGTCGTGGCGCCCTGGCCGGTCGTCGTCGCGCCGTTCGCCGGGCAAGGCGGCGGCGTGTCGTTGGTGCTGGTGCCACCCTGGGCGTAGGCCGGAGCCGCAAGCGCGAGGCTGAAACCGATAAAGGCAGCAGAGCCGAGCGCGCTGGTGCCGAGGAGGCTGATCTTTCTCATCCCGTGATTCCCCTAATATCAAGCCATGCTCATCCCGCACGGCTTCTGCATCGGGGAAAGACGATTCAGCCCGCCGGTTCAAGCCTATGGCGGGGGCCATTCACCGAAAGTTCAGGGGTGTAACTCATCTGCAACAGTGGTTTTCCGCCCCCCGAGCGGGGGTCTTGCCCCGATATCAATCGCGCTCGACGCACAGCGCGATGCCCATGCCGCCGCCGATGCACAGGGTGGCGAGGCCTTTCTTCGCGTCGCGCCGCCCCATTTCGTGCAGCAGGGTGGTCAGCACCCGCGCCCCGCTCGCGCCGATCGGGTGGCCGATGGCGATGGCGCCGCCGTTGACGTTGACCCTGTCCGCGTCCCAGCCCAGCTCCTTGCCGACCGCCAGCGCCTGCGCGGCGAACGCCTCGTTGGCCTCGATGAGGTCGAGGTCGGCGATCGTCCAGCCGGCTTTCTCCAGCGCGCGCTGCGTCGCCGGCACCGGGCCGATGCCCATGATCGAGGGGTCGACGCCGGCCGAGGCCCAGCTCGCCACCCGCGCCAGCACCGGCGCGCCGCGCCGCTCGGCCTCCGCGCGGCTCATCACCACCAAAGCCGCCGCGCCGTCGTTGAGGCCGGAGGCGTTGCCGGCGGTCACCGTGCCGTCCTTGCGGAACGCCGGCCGCAGCCCCGCCAGCCCCGCCGCCTCGACGCCGTCGCGGATATATTCGTCGCGGTCGACGATCGTGTCGCCCTTGCGGCCCTTGATCGTGACCGGCGCGATCTCGCCGGCGAAGCGGCCCGCGGCGCGCGCCGCAGAGGCCTTGTTCTGCGAGGCGGCGGCGAAGGCGTCCTGGGCGTCGCGGGTGATCTGGTAGCGTTCGGCGAGGTTTTCCGCCGTGATTCCCATGTGATAGCCGTTGAACGCGTCGGTGAGGCCGTCCTTGATCATCGTGTCGATGAGCTCGAGCCCGCCCATCTTGGTGCCCGCGCGCATCGCCTGGGCGTGGTTGGAGAGGCTCATCGATTCCTGGCCGCCGGCGACGACCACCGCCGCGTCGCCGGTCTGGATCATCTGCGTCGCCAGCGCCACCGCCCGCAGGCCCGAGCCGCACACCTGGTTGACGCCCCAGGCCGGCACTTCCTTGGGAATGCCGGCGGCCATCGCGGCCTGCCGCGCCGGATTCTGGCCCTGCGCCGCGGTCAGCACCTGGCCGAGGATCACTTCGCCCACGTCCTCCGGCGCCACGCCCGCCTGCGCCAAAGCCGCCTCGATCGCCACGCGCCCCAGCTCGTGCGCCGGCACCGAGGCGAAGGCGCCGAGGAACGATCCCACCGGCGTGCGCTTGGCGGCGGTGATGACGACGTCGGTGGGGGCGGGCATGAGGCGGCTCCGAAGCTTTAGAGGGGACGTGCCGCGCCCCTAAGGCCTCACAGGCCCGAAAGCCAGTCCTCGAGCGGCTCCCACAGCGCGTCCCGCGCCCGGCCGCCGACCATCATGCCGACATGGCCGAGCGCCAGCTCGATCCGCGCGCCCGCGCCCGCCGCGCTCGCCGCCGGCACGATGCGGTCGACGGTCGAGACGATCTCCAGCACCGGGCAGGGAAGGGCGCAAGGGTCGGCGGCGAGCCATTGCCCCCGGCCGGTCTCGTCGCGCCCGAACAGGCCCTCGAACAGCTCGCGCGCCGCGGCGAGCGGCAGCGGCGGCCCGTCGTTTGCCCAATCCTCCAGCGTCATGAACGCCTCCGCTTTGTCCTCGGGGGCGAGCGCGAACGCCTCGAACTTCGCCACCGTCCGCGCCGGGTCGAGCGACCAGAAGGCGGCCTGCAGCACTTCCATCGGCAGCGCCCCGAGCCGCTCGGCGAGGCCCTTCGACCCCTCCCACAGCCCGGCCAGCATCGCCCGGGAAGGCTCGGGAAAGGCCGAGAAACGCCACGGCGCGGCGATCGCCGCCACGCCCTTCACGCGCCGCCGCGCCGCCGCCCCGAACGCCATCGTTCCGCCGAGGCAATAGCCGACCAAAGCGGGCTCCTCCCCGGCGGCTTCAATGAGCGGCAGCAGCACCGCCTCGACATGCCCCGCGACCGAGAGGCCGGAGCGCGCCGCCACGTCCCACCCCCAGTCGACCAGCAACGGCCGCACCCGTCCCCGCGCCGCCAGCCAGGCGAGCAATGAGCGGCCCTTGAGGTCGAGGATGGAAGGCGGGTTGATCAGCGACGGCACGAACAGCGCCGGCACGCCTTCACCGCCATAATCGCGCAGGCTCGCCCCCAGCCGCGTCGCCACCGCCGCCGGGGGCTCGGGCGGCGGCCGCCGCGCCGCT
>JBJMTY010000266.1:0-9738 GCA_045811445.1 Allosphingosinicella sp.
GGTCGCTGAGCCCGTACCAGCCCTCCAAAAGCAACACCTTGAGCAAAACCAGCGGCCCGTAGGACGGACGACCCGTCGCCGAGCTGTAAACCCCGCTCAGCAGATCCTCCAGCCGACCCCAATCGATCAGCCCCGATATCCGATCCAGCCGAGCATTGCCCCCGCCCCGGACCAACGCCTCGGCAAACGACCCCTGACCAAGCTCGCGACGCATCCGCTCCTCCACACCGACTCTGGTAAGAGAATCACATTCCGCCACTTATGCAAAGGTCCCGCCTCCGCCGCAATGACGGGGAGGGCATGAACACCGCCGCCTCCCGCCGCCCGCGGCGCCAGGGGAAAGTCTGTGTCTTCACGATGTCAAAGAGCGACTCGAGTGGCTGGAACACTAGCAGAACAGTTCGTCCATGTCAAGAACACACATCGAACATTCTGCCGCCCACCGCGCCCGCTTAACCACCCGCGCCCCGCGCGTCCCGGATCGGGGCCGCCGCCGAAGACCCGTTGTTCCTAACGGTAATTTTACCTCTTGCCGCCATGAGAAGCCCGAACCCGCGCCCTCGCTTGCGTCCGACGGGACGGGGTGCGGACCGAAGGCCGGCCAAGAGGATGTGAAACCATGCGCGCTTTCAACAAGACCCAGTTCGCCCTCGCGCTCGGCGTCGGCGCCACCGCGATGGGCGGCTGCGCCACGGCCCGGCCCGGCGGCCACGTCCTGCCGCCCGCCAGCTTCGTCAGCTCCGACGACACGGCGAGCGAGAAATACATCATCGGCCCGCTCGATCAGCTCAACATCTTCGTGTGGCGCAACGCCGAGCTCGGCGGCAAGGTGCAGGTGCGTCCCGACGGGATGATCACCACGCCTTTGATCAGCGACCTGCCCGCCGCCGGCAAGACGCCGGCCCAGCTCGCCGACGACATCCGCGCCCAGCTCACCAAATATATCGACAATCCGCAGGTGTCGGTGATGGTTGACAGCTTCCAGGGCACCTTCGCCCAGCAGGTCCGCATCGTCGGCGCGACCGAGAAGCCGGCCTCGCTTCCCTATCGCGCCAACATGACCCTGCTCGACGCGATGATCCAGGTCGGCGGCCTCTCGCAATATGCCGCCGGCGACCGCGCCCGTTTGATCCGCCACGATCGCGCCTCGGGCGAGCAGGTCGAATATGATCTCAAAATCTCGCGCCTGCTCAAGAAGGGCGACACCCGCGCCAACGTCCGGCTCGAGCCGGGCGACGTCATCATCATCCCCGAAAGCATGTTCTGAGCCCGCCCGGCCGCCCCCTCTTCCCAAGGACCTGACGCCAGCATGGACGGACTCTACGAGCAGCTGAGGATCGCGCTCCACCAGGTGTGGAAGCGGCGCTGGCTGGCGCTCGGCGTCGCCTGGGGCCTGTGCCTCACCGGCTGGCTGGTCGTCGCCCTCATTCCCAACCGCTACGAGAGCGTCGCCCACGTCTACGTCCAGACCCAGTCGATGCTGCCCAACCAGGTCGGCATCACCCAGCAGGACCGCGCCAACGATCTCGTCCGCGTCCGCCAGACTTTGACCTCGACCGCCAATCTCGAGCAGGTGGTGAAGGGCACGCAGCTCGCCACCCTGGTCGCGGGCGACCGCGACCTCGCCGAGCAGGTCCAGGCCCTGCGCGAGGCGATCAAGGTCACCCAGCAGCAGGACAATATGTTCGAGATCAGCGCCACCGCGAGCGTGCGCGGCTTCTCGAACGCCGAGAACGCCAAGCTCGCGTCCGACGTGGTCGGGAAGTTGCTCGATCTGTTCGTCGACGGCAACCTCTCGGGCGACCGCCAGGAAGCCGCGCAGAGCCTCGATTTCCTCGACAACGAGCTCAAGAGCCGCGAGGCCGACCTCCAGGCCGCCGAGCAGCGCCGGGTCGAGTTCGAGCAGCAATATCTCGGCATTCTTCCCGGCCAGGGCTCGATCGAGATGCGCCTCGCCGCCGGCCGCGCCGAGCTGGCGGGGCTCGACCAGCAGATCGTCGAAGGCGAGAGCTCGCTCGCCGCGATGCGCGGCCAGCTCGGCAGCACGCCCGCCACTTTGCCCGGCACCGGCGCCACCGGCTCGGCGAGCGGCCAGATCCAGGCCCTCCAGTCGCAGCTCGCCGCCTACGCCGCCCGCGGCTGGACCGACAGCCATCCCGACGTCGTCGCCACCCGCTCGCAGATCGAGCGCCTGCGCCCGCTCGCCGCCCGCGAGGGACCGGACGCGGGCGGCATGCCCAACCCCTCCTACGTCTCGCTGCGCACCCTCGTCGCCGAGAAGGAAGGCCAGGTCCGCGCCGCCTCCTCGCGCAAGTCGCAGCTCCAGGCCGAGATGGGCCAGCTCCAGGCCAAGCAGGCGTCCGAGCCCGGCATCGCCGCCCAGCAGGCGCAGATGAACCGCGACTACGAGGTGATGAAGCGCCAGTACGACAAGTTGCTGGAGGACCGCGACCAGCTTCGCCTGCGCACCGACGTCCAGGCCAAGACCGACACGTTCAAGGCGCGGGTGGTCGATCCGCCGACCCGGCCGCGCGTGCCGCTCTCGCCCAACCGGCCGCTGCTGCTCAGCGCGATCCTGTTGCTGGCGCTGGGCGCAGGCGCCGGCGCGGCCTTCGTCGCCGGCCAGCTCCAGACCACCTTCCCGACCCAGAGCAAGCTCGCCGCCGCCACCGGCCTCCCCGTGCTCGGCTCGATCGCCGAAGTATGGACCGGGGCGCGGCGGGCGGAGGCCAGGCAGAAGCTCGCCTGGCTCGCCGGCGGCGCGGGCGCCCTGGCCGGCGCCTATGCGGTGCTGATGGCGATCGAGTTCTGGCAGCGCAGCCAGGTCGGAGGGGCGTGAGATGAACCAGCACAGCCCCCTGCGCGGCGCTTCGCTGATCGAGCGCGCCGCCGAGCTTTACGGCTTCCAGCCCCAGAAGCTCGAGCCGTCGCTCGCGCCCGAGCCGGTCCGCGACGCGCCGGTCCGCGAAGCCCCGGTGCGCGCGGCCGGGCCGGTCGCGGCGCCCGCGATCGCCCGCAAGCCGGTGCCCCGGCCTTCGGGCCCGATCGTGCCGGTCGACCGCGCCCGGCTGCGCGCTTCGGCGCTGATCGAGCCCGACGCGCCGGTCGGCGCGCTCGCCGAGGAGTTCCGCATCGTCAAGCGCCAGCTCCTCCTCAACGCGAATTCCGCCACCGATCTCGCGCCCGAGAAGCGCCGCACCATCCTCATCTGCTCGGCCCAGCCGGGCGAGGGGAAGACCTTCTGCGCGCTCAACCTCGCTTTGTCGCTGTCGAGCGAGAAGGACGTCGAGGTGCTGCTCGTCGACGGCGATTTCCACAAGCCGGACGTGATGGCGACTTTCGGTCTCGTAGCCGGACCCGGCCTGGTCGACGCCATCGCCGATCCCCGGCTCGATCCGGAGGCTTTGGTGCTGCGCACCGATCTGCCGGGCCTGTCGGTGCTGCCGGCCGGCCGCCAGGCGGACAACGTCACCGAGTTGCTCGCTTCCGAGCGCACCCGCGATATCTTCCGCCGGCTCTCCGAAGCGGTGCCCAACCGCTTCATCCTGATGGATTCTCCGCCCGCTCTGCTCGCCTCGCCCGCATCGGTCCTCGCGGCCCATGCCGGCCAGCTCGTCATGGTGGTGCGGGCCGACAAGACCAACGAAGCGGAGCTGCGCGACGCGCTCGATCTGCTCTCCGCCTGTGAGCGTCAAAGCCTCCTCCTGAACGCCACCGGCTTCGCCGCCGGCGGCCGCCGCTTCGGCGCCTATTACGGATACGGCCAATGATGATTGCGATCCTTTCGCGGCGCGCCCGTCGCGCTCTCGGCCTCGCCGCTCTGGCGGGCTCGGGCCTGCTGCTCGCCGCCGACGGCGCGAGCCAGACGCACAGCTCGATCCATCCCTATCTGCAGATCGAGCAGGTGCTCACCGCCGATTTCAACGGCGGCGACGTCTTGACCTATACCGGCGTCGGCGGCGGCGTCACCGCCGACATCTCGTCGCGCCGCGTCCAGGCGACCATCGCCTACGATTATCAGCGCCGCATCGCCTGGAACGACCGACTCGCCGACCAGGACGTCCATACCGGCCTCGCCGCGATCCATGTGGATGCCGTGCCCGGCCTGCTCACCCTCGACGCCGGGGCGATCGCCGCGCGCGGCCACAACGATATCGGCCGCCCGGTCCCCGGCCTGCGCACCACCGACAGCCCCGCCACCGCCGAAATCTACGCCGTCTATGGCGGCCCGAGCCTCTCGACCCATGCCGGGCCGGTGGCGGTCAACGCCTCCTACCGGCTCGGCTACGTCTATGTCGACGATCACAGCCTCGCCGGCGGCCCGGCGCCGGCCGGCTCGCCGCGGCTCGATACCTATCACAGCGCCACCGTCCAGAACGCCCAGGCGAGCGTCGGCATGGCGCCGGGCGAGTTGCCGTTCGGCTGGACGCTGGCGGCCGGCTGGGGCCATGAGGATAGCGACCGGCTCGACGCGAAGTTTGACGGCAAGTTCGTCCGCGGCGACGTCGTCCTGCCGGTCTCCGCCACCCTCGCCGTCACCGGCGGCGTCGGCTGGGAGGACATGAAGGCCTCGCAGCAGGATTTCCTGCGCGATCCCGCCACCGGCGCGCCGGTGCTCGGCGCCGGCGGCCGGCTGGTCGCCGACCCCTCGGCGCCGCGCCTGCTCACCTACGACAATTCGGGCCTGATCTGGGACGTCGGGGTGATCTGGCGGCCGAGCCCGCGCACCGAGCTCCAGCTGCGCGGCGGCCGCCGCTACGGCGGCACCACCGTCGTCGGCACGCTCGAGCACCGCATCAACGAGGATTATGTCCTCACCGCCTCGATCTACGACAGCGTGTCGAGCTTCGGCCGGCTGATGATCGCCGACCTCTCGGGCGTCCCGGCCAATTTCCGCACCCCGCGCGGCGGCATTTCCGGCATCGGCGGGCTCGACGGCTGCATCTTCGCGGCCGACCCGAAGAAAGGCGGCGGCGCCTGCTTCGACGACGCCATGCAGTCGATCAACAATTTCAACTTCCGCAATCGCGGCGCGACGCTCGGTTTCTCGGGCGGGCGCGGGCCGTGGAGCTTCGGGCTCGGCGCCACCTACGCCAACCGCCGCTATTTCGCCCCGCCCGGCCCCAGCTTCGTGCTGCACGGCGTCACCGATCAGAGCTTCGTCCTCAACGGCACGGTCGGCCGCCGCTTCACCCGCTCCTCGGGCATCGACTTCGACGCTTATGCCGGCTGGTACGACAGCGGCGTGGCGGGCGCGGACGGCGCCTTCTCGACCGGGGTGAGCGCCAATTACTATCGCTCGATCTGGCGCGACCGGGTCCAGGCCAATGTCGCGGCGGGCGTCTACACCACCCATGCGGGGCAGTTCGACAGCACGATCGGCTCGATCCTGTTCGGCCTGCGCTACACTTTCTGAAGAGGCGGCTCATGTTCACCGACCATTTCGGCCTCGCCGCCAACCCCTTCCAGCTGACGCCGGACGCGCGCTTCTGGTTCGACAGCCGCACACACCGCAAGGCGATGGCCTATCTCGGCTACGGCCTGGCGCAGGGGGAGGGGTTCATCGCCGTCACCGGCGAGGTCGGCGCGGGCAAGTCGACGCTGGTCGCCCACCTCCTCGGCACCATCGACCGCGAGCGCCTCAACGCGCTCAGCCTGGTCTCGACCCAGGTCGAGGGCGACGACATGCTCCGCCTCGTCGCCCAGAAGATGGGCCTCGCGCCCGACGGGCTCGACAAGGCGCGGCTGCTCGACCTCGTCGAGCGCGCCTTGACCGAGGAGGCCCGCCGCGGCCGCCGCACCCTGCTCGTCGTCGACGAGGCGCAGACGCTCGGCCTCTCGGCGCTGGAAGAGCTGCGCATGCTCTCCAACTTCACCAGCGAGGGCCGCGCGCTCATCCAGATCTTCCTCACCGGCCAGCCCGAATTCCGCGACAAGCTGGTCCCCGGCGGCCCGCTCGAGCAATTGCGCCAGCGCATCGTCGCCACCCACCATCTCGAGCCGATGGAGCCCAACGAGGTGGAAGGCTATGTCGTCCACCGCCTCTCGGTCGCCGGCTGGCAGGGCCGCCCGGCTTTCGCCGCCGACGCCTGGGCCGCGCTCTACCGTCATTCCGGCGGCATCCCGCGCCGCCTCAACCAGCTGATGACGCGCCTCCTCCTGTTCGCGGCTGTGGAAAGGCTCGACCGCATCGACGGCGCCGCCATCGGCCAGGTGGTCGCCGACCTCGACGCCGACCAGGTGAGGCCGCCGCTCGAAGCCGCGCCCGAGCCCGCCCACCGCCCCGCAGAGCCGGTCCGCGACCTCGCCCTCGAGCGCCGCGTCGCCACCCTCGAGGCCCGCCTCGCCGAGCAGGAGCAGGCGGTGCGCCGCGTCTTGACGCTGCTCGTCGACTGGGTGGAGAACGGGCAGCAGGCTCCCGGCTACACCAACGCCGCCTGAACCCCGCGAGGAGGGCCCCATGCTCAACGCCCTCTCCGTCGACGTGGAGGATTGGTTCCAGGTCGGCGCTTTCGAAAAGGTTATCACCAAGGCCGAGTGGGAGCGCCTGCCCCGCCGCGTCGAGCGCAACGCCGACGCCGTATTGGCCCTGTTCGACGAAGCCGGCGTCAAGGGCACCTTCTTCACTTTGGGCTGGGTCGCCGAGCGCCATCCCGCCTTGATGCGCCGCATCGCCGCCGCGGGGCACGAGATCGCCAGCCACGGCTGGGACCATGACCGGGTGTTCACGCTGACGCCCGAGGCGTTTCGCGCCGATCTGCGCCGCGCCCACGCCGCCATCGCCGAGGCTTCGGGGCAGGAGCCGCGCGGCTACCGCGCGCCGAGCTTCTCGATCGACGCGCGCACCCCCTGGGCGCATTCCATCCTGGCCGAGGAAGGCTATGCTTATTCCTCCAGCGTCGCCCCGCTCGCCCACGATCATTATGGCTGGCCCGAAGCGCCCCGCTTCGCCTTCCGGCCCGTGCCGGGGTCCGACCTGATCGAGCTGCCCGTCACCACGATCGACGTCGCCGGACGGCGGCTGGCGGCGGGGGGCGGCGGCTTCTTCCGGCTGCTTCCCTATCGTTTCTCGGCCTGGGCGATCGGCCGCGTCAATCGCCGCGAGGGGCGGCCGGCCATCTTCTATTTCCACCCCTGGGAGATCGACCCCGACCAGCCCTTCGTCCGCCGCGCGCCGCTCAGATCGCGGCTGCGCCATTACAGCCGCCTGGAAAAGATGCGCCCCAAGCTGCTGAAAATCCTCAACGCCTATGCTTGGGGACGGACCGACGCGGTCGTCGCGGCCGAGCGGGAGCGGCTGGCATGACCGCCTTCGCCCCGATCGCCCCGACCGCCCCAAGTGCCCCGACCGTCGCGGTCAGGATCGCCGAGCCGGCGGACCTCGCCGCCATCGCCGCCTTCGTCGCCGGCCATCCCGACGCGACGCCTTTCCACTTGCCCGGCTGGCTCGCCGCGGTCGAGCGCGGCTGCGGCCAGGCCGGCCGCTACCTCCTCGCCGAGCGCGGCGGGCGCATCGTCGGCCTGCTGCCGCTCACCGCGATGCGCTCGCATTTGTTCGGCTCGGCTCTGGTGTCGAGCGGCTTCGCGGTCGGCGGCGGCGTGCTCGGCGAGGGCGCCGAGGCGCTGGCCGAGGCCGTCTGGGCGCTTGCCGAAGCGGAAGGCTTCCCCTCGGTCGAGCTGCGCGGCGGGCCGGTGCCGGCGGGCTGGCAGCGCCGCGAGGGCGTCTATTTCGGCTTCGCGCGCGACATACCGGAAGGCGAGGAGGCGATCCTCAAGGCCATTCCCCGCAAGCAGCGCGCCGAGGTGCGCCGCGCGCTCGGCTCCGGGCTGGAGGTGAGCGTCGGCCGCGACGTCGAGGCCCATTACCTTGTCTATGCCGAGAGCGTCCGCAATCTCGGCACCCCGGTCTTCCCGCGCGCTTTGTTCGAGGCGGCGCTCGACGCGCTCGACGCCGACATCCTGACCGTCAGCCACGAGGGAAAGCCGCTGGCGAGCGTGCTCAGCCTCTATTTCCGGGGTGTCGTATATCCTTATTGGGGCGGAGGCACCCAGGCGGCGCGGGCGGCGCGGGCCGGCGAATTGATGTATTTCGCTTTGATGCGCCACGCCCGCGCGCGCGGCTGCGCCCGCTTCGATTTCGGCCGCTCCAAGGCCGGCACCGGCGCCTTCGCCTTCAAGAAGAATTGGGGCTTCGAGCCGACGCCGCTCGTCTATGCCGTGAGAGGGGAGGGGCGCGAGACCAACCCGCTCTCGCCCAGATACCGGCTGCAGGTCGCCGCGTGGAAGAAGCTGCCTTTGTGGCTCGCCAACCGGCTCGGCCCGCCGATCGCGCGGGGCCTCGGCTGATGGCGGACCTGCTCTTCCTCGCCCACCGCATCCCTTTTCCGCCCGATCGGGGGGACAAGATCCGCTCGTGGCATGTCCTCAAACACCTCGCCGGCCTGGCGCGGGTCCATCTCGCCTGCTTCGCCGACGACGCGGCCGACGCGTCGCACCTCCCGGCGCTGCGCGAGGCGCTCGGTCCGGCGCTGGGGAAGGTCCATGTCGAGATCCGCCGCACCGGCCGCGCGATCGCGGCGGCGAGGGCCCTGCTCGAGGGCCGGCCGGTGTCGCTGACCGCCTTCGACAGCGCCGCGATGCGCGGCTTCGTCGCCCGCCTCGCGCCCAAGGTAGATACGGTCTTCGCTTTCTCCGGGCAGATGGCGCAGTTCGTGCCGCCTGGGGCCCGGCTGGTCATGGATTTCGTCGACATGGATTCGGCCAAGTTCGCCGCTTATGCCGAGGCGGGCGGCGCGATGTCCCCGCTCTACCGGCGCGAGGCGGCCCTTCTGTTCGCCTTCGAGCGCGAGGTGGCGGCGCGGGCGTCGGTCAGCCTGTTCGTCAGCGAAGCCGAAGCGGCCTTGTTCCGCGCCCGCGCCGGGCTTCCCGAGGCCGACATCCGCGCGCTCCAGAACGGCGTCGACCTCGATCGCTTCCGCCCCGGCGCGGCCGTGCCCGCCGAGGCGCCGGCGCCGCTGATCGTCTTCACCGGCCAGATGGACTATCCGCCCAATGTCGAGGCGGTGCGCGGCTTCGCCGCCAATGTGCTGCCGCTTCTGCCCGGCGCGACCTTCGCCATCGTCGGCCGCGGCCCCACCGAGCCCGTCCGCGCCCTCGCGTCCGATCGCGTCATCGTCACCGGCGAGGTGGCCGACGTGCGGCCCTGGCTCGCCGCGGCCGACATCGTCGTCGCCCCGCTCCGCATCGCGCGCGGCGTGCAGAACAAGATATTGGAAGCGATGGCGATGGGCCGCCCCGTCGTCGCCACCCCGGCCGCCTTCGAAGGCATCGAGGCCGAGCCCGGCCGCGACCTGATCGTCGCCGACGGTGCCGCAGCGCAGGCCGAAGCCATTGCCGGCCTGCTCGCCGACCCGGCCCGCGTCGCCGAGCTCGGCGCGGCCGCGCGGCGGCAGATGGAACGGACCTATGCCTGGGAAGCCCGGCTCCAAGGGCTGGCCACCCTGTGCCTCCCCATCCGCGAGGATGGGGAGGGGGACCACCCGAAGGGTGGTGGAGGGGTAGCGGCCCCGGAATCGGAGGATCTCGCGCGAAACGCCGAATTGGAGGAAGGTCACCCCTCCACCACCCCAGGGGGTGGTCCCCCTCCCCATCTGGCGATGGGGAGGCACGTGGCATGACCGCTTTTCTCCCCCTCGAGAAAGCCCGGCCGCTCGCCGCCCTGTGCCTCCCCATCCGCGA
>JBJMTY010000267.1:0-3256 GCA_045811445.1 Allosphingosinicella sp.
AAGGCCCGCCTCCAGCCGCAGCGAATCGCGCGCGCCGAGCCCGATCGGCTTCACTTCGGGCTGGGCGGCGAGGAGGTCGGCGACCGCGGCCGCGCGCGCGCCGGGCAGCGAGATTTCGAACCCGTCCTCGCCGGTATAGCCCGAGCGGCTGATCCAGGCGGTGACGCCGCCCAGTTCGAACGCGCCGCCGGTCATGAAGCCGAGCGCCTCGACGCCGGGGGCGAGCCGCGACAGCGCGTCCACCGCCTTGGGCCCCTGGAGGGCGAGCAGGGCCTGCTCCTTCATATGGTCGAGAACGACCGTGCGCGGCAGCCGCTCCGCCAGATAGGCGATGTCGGCGTGCTTGGTGGCGCCGTTGACGACGACGTAGAAATGGTCGCCGCGCCGCGTCGCCATCAGATCGTCGAGAATGCCCCCGTCGTCGGCGAGCAGCAGCGAATAGCGCAGCCGCCCTTCCTTGAGGATGGCGAGATCGGCGGGCAGCACGGTCTCGAGCCCCTTCTCCGCCTCCGGGCCGGCGACGATCAGCTGGCCCATGTGGCTGACGTCGAACAGGCCGGCCGATTCGCGCGTCCATTTATGCTCGGCGATGATGCCTTCATACTGGATCGGCATGGCATAGCCGGCGAACGGCACCATCCGCGCGCCGCGGGCGACGTGCCAGTCGTTGAGGGGAAGCGCGCGCGCGTCGTCGGCCATCGTCCAGTCTCCGGAAAAGGCGCCGCAAGGTCCGGCCGCCAGGCCGTCCCCGAAGCATTCTCACCCCTTCTGTCACTGGACCTGAGAGCTTTGCACCTTCGGTGGCCCGCCATGCCCGAGGGCGAAGCCAGGCTCTTTCCAGAACGTCCTGTCCGCGCGGTCCTTTTGCCTGAGAGATTCCGGGGCGGTTGCTCCTTCGGCGCCCGCCCTCGCCGGTGAGGGCGAAGGCGGGTCTCTCCCGCGCGTCCATTCGGACGACGCGGCCATGACGCAGCGCCTCGCGGGTGTCAATCGGCCGCGCGAGCGGTCAGCGGGTCGCGTTGTAGGCGAGCTGGTCGTGGGTGAGCTGGAAGCCGACCAGAACCTCGTAGGAGGCCGAGCGGACCGCC
This sequence comes from Allosphingosinicella sp., assembly GCA_045811445.1. GTDB lineage: Bacteria > Pseudomonadota > Alphaproteobacteria > Sphingomonadales > Sphingomonadaceae > Allosphingosinicella. Next base: position 1,089 of record JBJMTY010000267.1, read on the forward strand.
TCGCGGACCTTGGGGTCGGAGAGCGGGTCGATCGCCGCGTCGGCGTCGCCGGGCTTGCGCTCGCGGGTGATCTGGCGGCGGACGTCCTCGGGCAAGGTCACCGCGGCGCGGGCGATCGAGCCGGTGGCGGCGCCGCTCGTCTGGGCGCGGAGCTGGCCGTCCTCGAAATGAAGGCCGACGCGGCCGGTCGATTTGGAGACGACGTTGGTGCCCCCCTGCATGACGACGGCGAAATAGGGGAGGACGACGTCGCGGGCGCCGCGCGCGTCCCGGCGCTGGGCGAGCACGTCGAACGAGACGCTGGAGACGATCGTCTCGCCGGTCGCCACCTCGTCGCAGGTGGCGCGCACGTTGGTCATCTCGGCGACGACGTCGATCGCGGCGGCCTCGCGGCTCGCTTCAGGGTTGAACAAGGTGATGTCGCCGGTCGCGGCGGGAATGGCGACCGCGGGGCAGGCGGAGCGGACCACCGTCACGCCGGTACTGGTGATCTGGCCTTCGGTGCTGCACGCGGCGAGGACAATCGGGAGGGATGCGGCAAGCGCCGCCTTGAACCTGGACACGAAAACTGCACCTCTGGACCATGGAAGGAAAGCGCGCGGATCATAGGAAGCGGGTTCCGGCGAAGCAAGCAATCCGGTAGGGCCGGGGCCGACATGCCGACCGCCAAGCCTCCCCTCACGCTGCACATAACGGCCCCGCGCGGCTTCTGCGCGGGCGTCGACCGGGCGATCCGCATCGTCGAGCTCGCGCTCGAGCGTCACGGCGCGCCGGTCTATGTCCGCCACGAGATCGTCCACAACCGCTTCGTCGTCGACCGCCTCAAGGAGAAAGGCGCGGTGTTCGTCGCCGAGCTGGACGAGGTGCCGGACGGCGTGCCGGTGGTATTCTCCGCCCACGGCGTCCCCAAATCGGTGCCGGCGAGCGCCCGGGCGCGCGGGCTCGATTATCTCGACGCCACCTGCCCTTTGGTCTCCAAGGTCCATCGCCAGGCCGAGCGGCTGGTCGGGAACGGCCGCCACATCCTCTTCATCGGCCATGCCGGCCATCCCGAGGTGATCGGCACGTTCGGCCAGGTGCCGGAAGGCATGATGACCCTGATCGAGACGGTGGCGGACGCCCAGAGCGTCCAGCCCGCCGATCCCGCCAACCTAGCCTACCTCACCCAGACCACGCTCTCCGTCGACGACACCGCCGAGACCATCGCCGTGCTCGAGCGCCGCTTCCCCTCGATCCGGGCGCCGCGCGGCGAGGACATTTGCTACGCGACCTCGAACCGCCAGGCCGCGGTCAAGGAGATCGCCAGGGCCTGCGAGGCGGTGCTGGTGATCGGCGCCCCGAACAGCTCGAACTCGGTGCGCCTGGTCGAGGTCGCCGAGCGCGAAGGGGTGCCGGCCCGGCTGATCGGCCGCGCCGCCGAGATCGACCTCGCCTGGCTGAGCGGCGTCCGCGACCTCGGCATCACCGCCGGCGCCTCGGCGCCCGAGATGCTGGTGCGTGAAGTCGTGGACTTCCTCGCCGCCCATTTCGACGTCACCGAGCGCGAGAGCGCAGGCGTCGTCGAGCGGATGGTGTTCAAGCTGCCCCACGGCCTCGAAGCCGCCGCCTGACCCCTTGGACAAGGTCGAGATCTTCACCGACGGCGCCTGCAAGGGCAATCCGGGGCCCGGCGGCTGGGGCGCGGTGATCCGCGCGGGCGCGCGCGAGAAGGAGCTGTCGGGCGGCGAGCCGCTCACCACCAACAACCGCATGGAGCTGATGGCCGCGATCGAGGCCCTGGCCGCGCTCAAGCGCCCCTGCGACATCGTCCTCCACACCGACAGCAATTACGTGAAGGACGGCATCACCAAGTGGATCCACGGCTGGCGCCGCAACGGCTGGAAGACGGCGGACAGAAAGCCCGTCAAGAATGCCGAGCTGTGGCAGGCCCTGCTCGACGCCGCCGCGCCGCACAAGGTCGAATGGCGCTGGGTCAAGGGCCATTCCGGCCACATCGAGAACGACCGCGCCGACAAGCTCGCCTGCGACGCGGCCGATCAGTTCGTGAGGCGTCGCTGACGCCCAGCCCCGTCCTCCCTGTGCGCGAAGCGCATGGGGAGGGGGGTGTAGGCGGGTCGGCATGCCGGGGGCATGCCGAGAGCCGGAACCGGCTGCGCAGCAGCCGTCAG
>JBJMTY010000268.1:0-7063 GCA_045811445.1 Allosphingosinicella sp.
CACTTCCATCCGCCGCATGTCGTCGACGAAGATGGCGAGCTTGTCGGTCTGGTGCATGTCGAAGCACATCGAGGCGGCGAAGAACTCGACCGGATGGTGCGCCTTCAGCCACGCGGTCTGGTAGGCGACGAGCGCGTAGGCGGCGGCGTGGCTCTTGTTGAAGCCGTAGCCGGCGAACTTGTCGATCAAGTCGAACAGCTCGTTCGCCTTGCCTTTGTCGATGCCGTTGACCCGCGCGCAGCCGGCGACGAAGCCGGCGCGCTGGGCGTCCATCTCGGCCTTGACCTTCTTGCCCATCGCGCGGCGGAGCTGGTCGGCCTCGCCGAGGCTGAAGCCGGCGAGCACCTTGGCCGCCTCCATCACCTGCTCCTGATAGACGAAGATGCCGTAGGTCTCGCGGAGCACGTTCTCGAGCATCGGGTGCGGGTAAGCGATCGCCTCGCGCCCGTTCTTGCGCGCGCCGAAGCTGGGAATATTGTCCATCGGGCCCGGCCGGTAGAGCGAGACGAGGGCGATGATGTCCTCGAAGCAGGTCGGCTTCACCGCCGCGAGGGTGCGGCGCATGCCTTCGGATTCGAGCTGGAAGACGCCGACCGTGTCGCCGCGTTTGAGCAGCTCGTAGACGGCGGGATCGTCCCAGGCGATGCGGTCCAGATCGACCGCGGTGCCGCGCGCCGCCAGCATCCGCACCGCCTTTTGCAGCACCGACAGGGTTTTGAGGCCGAGGAAGTCGAACTTAACGAGGCCCGCCGCCTCGACATACTTCATGTCGAACTGGGTAACGGGCATGTCAGAGCGCGGATCGCGATACAGCGGCACGAGCCGGTCGAGCGGCCGGTCGCCGATCACCACGCCGGCGGCGTGGGTCGAGGCGTGGCGGGGCAGGCCCTCCAGCTTCATCGCCAGGTCGAACAGGCGGCGGACCTGGGCGTCGTTCTTATATTCGGCGGCGAGCTCGGTGACGCCGTTCAACGCCCGCTCCAGAGTCCAGGGGTCGGTGGGATGATTGGGGATCGCCTTGGCGAGCCGGTCGACCTGACCGTAAGGCATTTGTAGAACGCGGCCCGTGTCCTTGAGCACGGCGCGCGCCTTCAATTTCCCGAAGGTGATGATCTGCGCGACCTTGTCGGCGCCGTAGCGGCCCTGGACGTAGCGTATCACTTCGCCGCGACGCGTTTCGCAAAAGTCGATGTCGAAATCCGGCATCGACACGCGCTCGGGATTGAGGAAGCGCTCGAACAGCAGGCCGAGCCGAATCGGGTCGAGATCGGTGATGGTCAGCGCCCAGGCGACCACCGAGCCGGCGCCCGAGCCGCGGCCGGGGCCGACCGGGATGTCGTTCTGCTTGGCCCATTTGATGAAGTCGGCGACGATCAGGAAATAGCCGGGAAAGCCCATGCCGATGATCACGCCGGCCTCATATTCGAGGCGGTCGAAATAGGCCTGCCGCTGCTCGGCGCTCAGCCCCTCATAGCTTGCCAGCCTCGCTTCGAGCCCCTCGCGGGCGTCGCGGCGCAGCTGCTCGGCCTCCCCTTCGAGGTCGCCGGCGATCGAGGGCAGGATGGGCTTGCGCGCCGGGGCCCCGAACGCGCAGCGGCGCGCGACGACCGCGCTGTTCTCGATCGCCTCGGGAAGATCCTCGAACAGCCGCCGCATCTCGGCGGCGGGCTTCAGCCATGCCTCGGGCGAGGAACGCTGGCGGTCGTCGCGGTCGAGCTGGCTCGACTGGGCGATGCACAGCATGGCGTCGTGGGCGGGATGGAAATGCGCCTCGGCGAAGCAAGCCGGGTTGGTCGCCACCAGCGGCAGATCGCGGGCGTAGGCGATCTCGACCAGCCGCGCCTCCGCCTGCTCCTCGACCGGGTCGCCGCGACGGCACAGCTCGACGTAGAGGCGGCCGGCGAACAAGTCCTGGAGCCGGTCGAGCAAGGCGAGGGCCGGCTCCTCCCGTCCTTCGGCGAGCATGCGGGCGAGGCCGCCTTCGGCGCCGGCGGTGAGAGCGATCAGTCCGTCGGTGCGGCCCTCGAACGCCTCGAAGCCGACATGCGGCGGCTCCTCGAGCGGCCGGCCGAGATGGGCCGCGGAGACGAGCGCGCATAGATTGTCGTAGCCGCGAGCATCCTGCGCGTAGAGCGCCAGCCAATCGAGCTGAGGCGCCTTCCCTTCCGGCCATCCGGGCCGCGCCACCGCGAGCATCGTGCCGACGATCGGCTGGACGCCTTCCTTCCGCGCGGCATCAGTGAAGGCCATGGCGGCGTAGAGGCCGTTGCGGTCGGTGAGGGCGGCGGCCGGGAAATCGAGCCGCTTCGCCTGCTTGGCGATCGCCGCCGGCTCGATCGCCCCTTCGAGCATCGTGTAGGACGAGAAGATGCGCAGGGGGACGTAAGGCGCGGCCATGGCCTTGTTATGGTGACCGGCGGCGCATCGCGAAAGCGGCAAGCGCGCACTTTTCCACACCTAATCTCGCCGTTACGGGTGCGGCCCATGCAAATGACGACGCGCGAGGATTGGCTGGCCCAGCGGGAGGCGCTGCTCGACGAGCTCAGGCGCTTCGCCGCCCTGATGAAGCGCGCCCCGCTGCGCAACCGGCAGGGATTGCGGGGCGTCAGCGCCTTCGCCTTCTACTGGTTCCTTCGCCAGGCGCGGCCGACCATCGTGTTCGAGGTCGGTGTCTGGAAGGGCTTCAGCACCTGGCTGATCGAGCAGGCGGCACCCGAGGCCGAGATCCATTGCTTCGACCCGATGTTCATGCTGGCGCCCTACCTCAGCCGCTGGAAGGTCGGGAGGACCTACCGCACGTCCCGCGCGCGCTATTGGAACCAGGACTTCTCCTGCGCGCCGATCGCCGAGCTGATCGAGGGCCATGCGCGTCCGCTCGCTTTCTTCGACGATCACCAGAACAAGCTGCCGCGCCTCCTCCAATGCCGCGCCGCCGGACTTCTCGACATCGTCTTCGACGACAACATGATCGGCGCCGGCACCCACCGCACGCTGGAGGAGGACCGGCGCGAGCCGGCAAGCAACGCCCTCCTGAAGCGCGAGATCGAGGCTTACGAGATCTTCCCGGCGCTGTGGCCGGTTTCCGCCGAGATCGGCGGCCTCGTCATCGACGAGCCGGGCCTCGACTTCCCGGTCGAGCCGGGCCTGTCGGCGATCCACGCCGAACGCCAATGGCATTCCTCCGTCACGCGCGTCCGGCTGCGCGAGACGGCAAGAGGCTAGAAGCGGCTCACTCCAGCACGCCCTCGTGCAGCCTCAGCACCCGGTCCATCTTCGCGGCGATGCGTTCGTTGTGGGTGGCGACGAGCGCGGCGCTGCCCTCGCCCCGGACCAGGCGGAGGAACTCGGCGAAGACCACGTCCGCGGTCGCCTCGTCGAGCATCGTGTAGCAGGAGAAGATGCGCAAAGGCACGTAGGGCGCGGGCATGCCGGGACTATGGGCGGCGCGCGCGGATTCGCAAACCGCTTCCACGCGGTTTTCTACACCTATTCGGGATTGATGCGCTGTCCGGCACGATGGCTCGGACCGTAGCTGTAGTAGAGCGCCCGGCCGAGCACGTCCGCGACCGGCAATTGCTCGACGCCCCCGTCGGCACGCGCAACGCGGCTGTCGGCCGAATTGTCGCGGTTGTCGCCAAGCACGAACAGATGCCCGGGCGCGACGAGGGTTTCCGGATAATCGTCCTCCGGCGAGGGCCCCGCATCGTAGATTTCGTGGCTCGCGCCTTCGCCCGGGAATGTTTCGCGCAACCGCCGGACGGTGGGCGGGCCGTAAGACGAGACGTTGGGCTCGTCGCGCTCGTAGCGCTGGGGGATCTCGATATCGTTGAGCGTCACGACGCCGTTCCGGACCGCGATCCGATCGCCGGGGAGGCCGGCGACGCGCTTCACGTACACGCTGGAGCCGAGGCGAAACAGGATCACCTCGCCACGCCGGATAGCGGAAGGCGACCACATCGCGGCGACGATACGGTCGTTCTTCAAGAGCGTCGGCGCCATCGCCTCGGAGGGCAGGTAGAAAGGCTTGTAAAAACGGTGCGCGGCGGTGGCGAGGAGGTCGCCGGCCGCGATCGTGCCGAGGACGGCCAGGAGAATGACGTACCAGCGGGCGTAAGGCGGTCGGGGCGCCTCGCGGTGCGCGCTGCGCATCCAGGTGAGGACGATTGCCCCAACCAAGGCACCCAGGGTAACGAGCGCGAGTAGCCCGAGCACGACCAGCAAGGCGCCGAACGACAATTCCGGCAAGGCCGCGAAGAGGAGCAGCACGGCGCCCACCGAGGCGAGCGGCGCGATCAGAAACGCGGCGGCGAGCCGTCCTTCGCCCAGGCGCAGCATCCCCGCTCCCGGTGCCAGGATATTGAGGGCGGCGAGGCCGAGCCGTGCCCACATTCCCGGTCGGCCGGATCTCATTCCAGCACGCCCTCGTGGAGCCTCAGCACCCGGTCCATCTTCGCGGCGATGCGTTCGTTGTGGGTGGCGACGAGCGCGGCGCTGCCTTCGCCCCGGACCAGGCGGAGGAACTCGGCGAAGACCACGTCCGCGGTCGCCTCGTCGAGATTGCCGGTGGGCTCGTCGGCGAGGACCAGGCGCGGCTTGTTGGCGAGCGCGCGGGCAACGGCGACGCGCTGCTGCTCGCCGCCCGACAATTGGCTCGGGCGGTGGGCGAGGCGCTGCTCGAGGCCGAGCGCGCCGAGCAGGGCCGCCGCCCGCGTCCTGGCCGCTGCAGTATCCGCGCCGTGGATGAGCTGCGGGATGATCACGTTCTCCTCGGCGCTGAAATCGGGGAGGAGATGGTGGAACTGGTAGACGAAGCCCAAGGCGTCGCGGCGCAGGCGGGTGCGGCCGTCATTGTCGAGCCGCGCCGCTTCCTCCTCGCCGATGCGGATCGAGCCTTCGAACCCGCCCTCGAGCAGACCCACGGCCTGGAGCAGGGTCGACTTGCCCGAGCCGGAGGGGCCGAGCAAAGCGACGATCTCGCCCGCGCGGACGTCGAGATCGACGCCGCGCAGCACCTCGATGACGACGTCGCCCTGGCGGAAGCTGCGCTTGAGGCCGCGGACGGCCAGCACCTCATTCATAGCGCAGCACCTGCACCGGATCGGTGCTTGCCGCCTTCCACGCCGGGTAGAGCGTAGCGAGGAAGCTGAACAAAAGGGCCATGGCGACGATCGCCAGCACCTCGAACGGGTCGGTCTTGGCGGGAAGCTCGGTGAGGAAGCGGATCGAGGGATCCCACAGATTCTGGCCGGTCAGCGTCTGGACGAAGTTCACCACGCCCTGGCGGAAGAAGAGGAAGACCGCGCCGAGAGCCAGCCCGGCGAGGATGCCGAGGACGCCGATCGTCACGCCCACCGTCACGAACACCTTCATCAGCGAGCGGCGGGGCGCGCCCATGGTGCGCAGGATCGCGATGTCCCGGGTCTTGGCCCTCACCAGCATGATCAGCGAGGAGAGGATGTTGAACACGGCGACAAGGATGATGATCGAAAGGATGACGAACATCGCCACCCGCTCCACCTGCAGCGCCTGGAACAGCGAGGCGTTGAGCTGGCGCCAATCGGTGACGACCGCCCGGCCCGAGACGGCGGCGGAGAGCGGCGCGAGTATCTGCGACACGCGATCGGCGTCGATCGTCTGGACCTCCACCATGCCCACCTCGTCGGGCATCATCAGGAAGGTCTGCGCGTCCTCGATCGGCATCAGCACGAAGGCCTTGTCGTAATCGTAGACGCCGACCTCGAACACGGCGGAGACGCGGTAGGAGACGATGCGCGGCACGGTGCCGAACGGCGTCGTCCGCCCCGAAGCGCTGAGCAGGCTGATCTGCCCGCCTTCGCCGACGCCCAGCGCCTCGGCGAGCCGCGCGCCGATCGCGACGTTGCCCGAGCCCGGCCTCAGCGTGGCCATGGAGCCGGCGAGCACCTTGCTCCTCAACGTCGGGTTGGCGAGGATGTCGCGCCGCTCCATGCCGCGTAGCAGCACGCCTTCCATCCGCCCTTCCGAGCTCGCCATCAAAGGCTGCTCGATGAGCGGGATGGCGGAGGTGACGCCGGGGGTGCGCCGGGCCTGCTCGACCACCTCGCGCCAGCCCGGCAGGCGGCCGCCATAGCCCTGGACGACGGCATGGCCGTTCAGCCCGATGATCTTGTCGAACAGCTCGGCGCGAAAGCCGTTCATGACGCTCATCACGATGATCAGCGCCGCGACGCCGAGCATGACCGCGACCAGGCTGATCGAGGCGACGAGGAAGATGAACCCCTCCCCCTTGCCCGGCAGCAGATAGCGCCGCGCGATCATCCGCTCGTAACGGTTGAGGATCATAAACCCTCCGTCATGCCAGCGAAGGCTGGCATCCATGCCGAGGCGGCGCAAGGCTCGGAGGCAGCATGGGCCCCAGCCTTCGCTGGGGCGACGAGGAAACTCATCCCGCCAGCCTCGCCAGCGCGCTTTCGACGCTCAGCTCCTCCCGCTCGCCGGTCGCGCGCCGCTTGAGCTCGACGATGCCCCGCTCCAGCCCCTTGGGTCCGACGACGAGCTGCCAGGGCAGCCCGATGAGGTCCATCGTCGCGAACTTGGCACCGCCCCGCTCGTCACGGTCGTCGTAGAGCGTCTCGACGCCCGCCGAACCCAGCTTCGCGTAGAGATCGTCGGCGGCCGCGGCGCAGCGCTCGTCGTCGGCGCGCATGTTGACCAGGCCGACCCGGAAAGGCGCGACGCTCTCCGGCCATATGATGCCGGCCGCGTCGTGGCTGGCCTCGATGATCGCGCCGACCAGGCGGGAGACGCCGATGCCGTAGCTGCCCATCTCGGGATGGACCTGGCCGCCGTCGGGCGTCTGGACGTTCATGTTCATCGACGCCGTATATTTGGTGCCGAAGTAGAAGATGTGGCCGACCTCGATGCCGCGCGACTGGCGCAAATCCGCGCCCGCCGCCGCCTCGCGCGCCTCGTCGCGCTTCTCGTCGGTCGCGGCGTAATCGCGGGTGAGGCCGCCGACGAATTCCTGCAGCGCCGCCGGATCGCCCGCGTCGACGCCTTCCGCCTCGGCCGAGCGATCCGCTTC
>JBJMTY010000269.1:0-10838 GCA_045811445.1 Allosphingosinicella sp.
AAGCTCTGCTCGGAGCCGAAATAAGAGGAGGAGGCAAGCTCGCTGATCGTCTGCTTACCGGCGTTGATCAGGTCCGGATCGACCTCGTCGTCATAGGGGAACGGGCCGATGCCGAGCATGCCGTTCTCCGACTGCAAGGTCACTTCCACCCCGTCCGGGATGTTGTTGGCGACCAAAGTCGGAATGCCGATGCCGAGATTGACGTAATAGCCGTCGCGCAGCTCCTTGGCGGCGCGGGCGGCCATCTGGTTGCGGTCCCACGGCATCAGCTCACTCCGTTTCAGCCGCGTGCGCGGCACTGTCCATCATGCGATCGAGGGCGGGACGGTCGAAGTAGCGGCCGTTGCTGAACACGCCGGCGATACGTCGAACATTCCCGATATTCTGGAGCGGGTCGCCCTCAAGCAGCACCAGGTCGGCGAACTTTCCCGCGGTTACGCTGCCGAGCGTGGCTTCGCGGTGCAGGAAACGCGCCGGGTTGACCGTCGCGGCGGCGAGCGCCCGCTCGGGCGAGACGCCTGCTTCGACCATCAGCGCCAGCTCGTCCTGAACGCTCGAGCCGGCGAAGACGTGGGGATTTCCCACGTCCGTTCCCGCCAACAAGCCGACGCCTTCCGCATCGAGGGCCACGAGGATGCCCTGGAAGCTGTGGTAGACCTTGCCGAGCAAAGCGCCGTCCCGGCGCATGAAAGCGGCGTCGATCGCCGCCCACTCCGCCCGTTCCTCCTTGGACGCGAACCTGAGGCGCGGATCGACGCTATCCTCGCTCGCGAGTCTCCAACGCGCGCGAAGCACGACGAGCGTCGGGTCGTGCCAGCCGCCCCTGGACGCGAAAGCCCTCGCCACGCGCCGGCACTTCGCTTCGTCGAAGCTCGCCACGGTCAGCTGGATAGAAGCGCGGTCGTCGGGCTCTCCCTTCGGGAAGAGCCGGTCCTCCGCGGACGAACAGGCGATCAACATGCCGGTCAGATGCTCGACGCTCGCCTGCCCGGCAGACGCCGCTTCGGTGGCGCGGACCGAGTGGGGAATATGGCCCGCGAAGGGCAGGCGCTGGCGCCGTGCTTCGTCGGCTATCGCAAAATAGGCGTCGCGGGGCAGGCGGTCGTAGACCTTGATGAACTCGGACCCCGCGGCCTTCGCAGCCCGCACCCCGTCGCGTCCCACGGCCGGGGTGGTCACGCCCAGCGAATTCGGCTGGTCGACCGGAACGCCGTCGAAGATCGGACTGGCCGCGACGATCCGCGGCCCGATCATCGTCCCGACGGCGATGGCCCGCCGCCAGCCGCGGAGCCGCGAGACGTCGTCGGCGTCCGTCCACATGTCGCGGACGCCGGTGACGCCGTTGGCAATGAAAAGCGGAAAGTAGCGCGCGTGATTGTCGGTGCCCGGGTGGCTGCCGTTGTTGAAGATATGGACGTGCATGTCCCACAGGCCGGGAATCAGGAACTTTCCGCGCGCGTCGATCCGGCGGGCCGAGCGCGGGAGGTGCGCACGCGCGGTCGGACCGACCCAGGCGATCCGCTGTCCCACGACGAGCACAGTGGCATCGCTGATCGGGCGGCTGCCGCCGATGCCCACGACGCTGACGTGCTCGATTGCGGTGGTCGAGCCGGCGGCCGGCGACCGAGCTGCCACGGCTCCGGCGCCGCCGACGAGCGCGGCCAGCGCCACCAGCAGCGGGAGCTCGGGCCGGTTCATGCCGCCTGTTTTTGCCGCGTCGTCAGGAACTCGATCTTCTTGTCGTAAGGCGCGCCCCGGATGATCCGCTTCACGTAGATGGACGGCAGGTGGATGCAGTCCGGGTCGAGGCTGCCGACCGGCACGATCTCCTCGACCTCGGCGACGCAGACCTTGCCGGCGGTCGCCATCGGCTGGTTGAAATTGCGGGCGGTCTTGCGGAAGACGAGGTTGCCCGCCTCGTCGGCCTTCCAGCCCTTGATGATCGACAAATCGGCGCGGATGCCGCGCTCCAGCACATAATCCTCGCCGTCGAAGCTCTTCACTTCCTTGCCTTCGGCGACCTGGGTGCCGACGCCGGTCTTGGTGTAGAAGCCGGGGATGCCCGCCCCGCCGGCGCGGCAGCGCTCGGCGAGCGTGCCCTGCGGGCAGAATTCGACCTCGAGCTCGCCGGCGAGATATTGCCGCTCGAACTCCTTGTTCTCGCCGACATAGGAGGAGATCATCTTGCGGATCTGGCGGGTGCGCAGCAGCTTGCCGAGCCCCTCATTGTCGATGCCGGCATTGTTCGAGACGATCGTCAGGTCCTTGACGCCGGACTCGCGGATCGCGTCGATCAGCCGCTCGGGAATGCCGCACAGGCCGAAGCCGCCGGCGCAGATCGTCATGCCGTCCTCGAGCAGCCCGTCGAGGGCCGCCGCCGCATCGGGATAGACCTTGTTCATCCACCGCTCCTCGAGACCGGCGCCCGCGATAATCGCGGCGCGCGAGTCCGGTCAACCTGAATCGCGGTTCAGGTTTGGCGCGGGCCGTTCAGCCCGCCTTGGCGACCTGCTTGTCGGTAAGCAGCTGCTGGAGCTCGCCGGCCTCGTACATCTCCATCATGATGTCGGAGCCGCCGACGAACTCGCCCTTGACGTAGAGCTGGGGAATGGTCGGCCAGTCCGAATAGGCCTTGATGCCCTGGCGGATCTCCGGGTCCTGCAGCACATCGACGGTCTCGAAGCCCACCCCGAGATGGTCGAGAATGGCGATGGCGCGGCTCGAGAAGCCGCATTGGGGAAACAGAGCGGTGCCCTTCATGAACAGGACGACGTCGTTGGAATTGACGATCTCGTCGAGGCGGGCGTTGGTATCGGTCATGGGGATTTCCTAATCGGGGGTGGCGGTGGTGAGCTGGAGCGCGTGGAGCTCTTCCCCCATCCGCCCGCCCAGCGCCTGGTAGACGCGCTGGTGCTGGCGGACCCGCGGCAGGCCGCGAAAGCTCTCGGAGACGATGTGGGCGGCATAATGGTCGCCGTCGCCGGCAAGGTCGGTGATCTCGACCCGCGCGTCCGGAATGGCGGCGCGGATCAGTTCCTCGATGTCGGATGCGGCCATCGCCATGGTCGGTGCCTCAGCCGGCCTGCATGAGCTGGCGGCGCGCCTCGACCGTCTTGTGGGCGAGCGCCTCGCGGATCTTGGCTTCGTCGCATTCGACCCCCGCGGCGGTGAGGTCGCCGAGCACCTTGCGGATCACGTCCTCGTCGCCGGCTTCCTCGAAATCGGCGCGGATGACGTCCTTGGCATAAGCGTCGGCTTCGGCTTCGGAGAGGCCCATCAACCGCGCCGCCCAGCCTCCGAGCAGCCGGTTGCGCCGGGCGAGGATGCGGAACTGCATTTCCTCGTCGCGGGCATATTGGGCTTCGAACGCTCTCTCGCGGTCGTCGAACGTCGTCATCGGGGCTCCCTCGGCTCTCGTCTTGCGCCCTTCAGATAGGCGCGGCGGGGCGGGCGCGCAACGGATTGCCGGGCGCCGCGACTTGAGTCAAAAGGGGCGCGACCAGGCATTGCAGGGGGAAAGCAATGACCATTAGCCACGGCACCGACCGCATCGCCGCCGGCGAGCGCATCGCCTCGCTCGACGTGCTGAGGGGGATCGCGATCCTCTTCATCCTGTTCATGAACATCCCGTGGATGGGCTATTACGCGCCGACCATGGGCGACCCGCGGCTGGTCAGCTGGACGGCGTTCGACCGCGCCGGCTTCGGCTGGATGATCGGCTTGTGGGGGACGCAGCGCGGACTGCTCGAACTGCTGTTCGGCGCGGGGATCATGATCATGACCCGCAAGGCGATGGCCCCGGACGGCCCGGTCGCCGTCGCCGATCTCCATTACCGGCGCAACTGGCTGCTGATCGTGCTCGGCCTGTTCAACGCCCTGGTGCTGCTATGGGGCGGCGACATCCTCCTCCCCTACGGCATGACCGCCCTGATGCTGTTCCAGTTCCGGCTGCTCAAGGTGCGCACCAAATTCCTTCTCGCGGCGCTCTTCCTGCTCGGCGCGACGAGCTACGGCGTCAATTCCTACGTCGAGAGGGTCGAGGCGCGCGACGCGGCCGCGCAGGTCGCCGCGGCCAAGGCGGCGCACCGGCCGGTCGACAAGAAGCTCGCCGAATCCGCCGCGGCCTGGGACAAGGCCGTGAAGAACGCCGCGCCGGTCGCCCAGAACCCCGAGAAGCAGGCGAGGATGGCGGAGATCCACGCCACGCGCACCGGCCCGTTCGGCGCCTACGCGCTCGGCGCCTGGAGCGACTGGACGGGCCTGTTCGAGGCCGCCGGCTTTTTCGCCACCCTCGCCGAGATTGCCGGCACGATGCTGCTCGGCATGGCGCTCTACGAGCTCGGCATTCTGCAAGGACGGGCGCGGCGGTCGACCTATGTCGCCTTGCTCCTCCTCGGCTATGGCATCGGCATCCCGATGCGGATCGCGGGATTCCACGAGATCCTGCTCTTCACGCCGCAGCCCAAAATCTGGTGGTTCAGCCAGGATATCTCCCGGATCGCGATGACGCTCGGCCATATCGGCCTGGTTCAGTTGCTGCTGCTGAGCGGCGTCGGGCGCGCTTTGCTATGGCCGTTCCAGGCGCCCGGTCGGATGCCGCTGACGACGTACCTGTTCACCTCGTTCCTGACCATGTGGGTGCTGTTCCCCGGCTTCGGCCTCGGCTGGCACGGCCGCTGGGGCTTCGGCGGGCTGATGAGCTGCGCGGCCATCATCATCCTGGCGGAGATGCTCGCCACCAATGCGTGGATGAGCCGCTTCGAGACGGGGCCGATGGAGTGGATCTGGAAGAGCCTCGCCTACCAGCGCCGCATGCCCTTCCGCCGCCGCCCGGCCGAGGAGCCCGGCCTGCCGCCGGACGCGGTGCCCGCCGAATAGCTCAGCCCATCGTCACGACGAGCTTCCCCACCGCCTTGCGGGCGGCCATGTGGGCGATCGCCTCGCCGCCGCGCTCGAGCGGCCAGGTCCGGCTGACCCGGGGCGCGATCCGGCCTTCGTCCCACAGCCGGAACAGGGTGGCGACATGGGCGGCATTGGCCTTGGGATCACGCGCCGCGAACGCGCCCCAGAAAACGCCGCAGACGTCGCAGCTCTTGAGCAAGGTGAGGTTGAGCGGCAGCCTCGGAATGCCGGCGGGAAAGCCGACCACGAGGTAGCGCCCGCCCCAGGCGATCGCGCGCAGCGCCGGCTCGGCATAGTCGCCGCCGACCGGGTCGTAGACCACGTCCGCCCCCGTCTGCCCCACCGCCTCCTTGAATTGCTGGGCGAGCGCCTTCGAGCTCTCCTTGTCGAACGGCCCGCGCGGATAGACCAGGGTGGCGTCGGCGCCGGCGGCGCGGGCGACCTGGGCTTTCTCCTCCGACGACACGGCGGCGACCACGCGGGCGCCATAGGCCTTGCCGAGCTCGACCGCCGCCAGCCCGACCCCGCCCGCCGCGCCGAGCACGAGCAAGGTCTCGCCCGCCTTCAGCCGCCCGCGGTCGAGCAGAGCGTGGATCGAGGTCGCATAGGTCAGGATCAGCGCCGATCCTTCCTCGAAGCCGCGCCCGGCGGGGAGGCGGAGCGCGGCGGCGGCGCTCACCACCACTTTCTCCGCGAGCCCGCCATGGCCTAGCATCGCGATCAGCCGGTCGCCCTCGGCCCAGCCGGAGACGCCTTCCCCGACGGCTTCCACGATGCCCGCGATCTCGCCGCCCGGCGCGAACGGCCGCGGCGGCTTGAACTGATATTTGTCCTCGATGATCAGCACGTCGGGATAGTTGATCGCGCAGGCCTTGACCCGCACCAGCAGCTGGCCGGGCCCCGCCTCGGGGTCGGGCAGCTCGGTGAGCGCGAGCGTCTCGGGTCCGCCGGGCTCGCGGGAGAGAAGCGCCTTCATCGCGGCGCCGCCGGCGCCAACATCGCGGCCATCAGCCAGCCGAGCATCGCCCCCTCCTTTTGTTGAGCGCCTGCTTCTAGCCGGGGAAGGCGCCGGGTCCAAGCAGCTCGGCCTCGGCGCGGCGGAAGGCGGGCTCGTCGTCGACGTCGAGCCACCATCGGCGGCCGATGTCGAAGGCATAGGCCCGCCCTTCCCCAGCCAGCCGCGCGACGCCTTCGGACAGCGAGCCCGAGCCGCCGGCGGCGACGCTGGCCTCGATCGCGGCGAGCAGAGGAGGCGAGGCGACGAAGATGCCGGTGTCGATCGCGTTATAGGCATCGAGCGCCTTGCCGATCGCGGCGATGCGGCCGTCGGCATCGACCCTGAGCTTGGTCGCGTCGTCGAGGTCGAGCAGCGGGTTGGCGACGTCGTAATCGGCCGCCAGGGTCAACGCCGCCTCGCGCGGCCGGCCGGCGAGCAGGGCGGCGAGGATCGCCGGGTCGAACAGATGGTCCGACATGAGCAGCACGAACTCGCCCTTGAGGCGCGGCGCGGCGGCGAGGACGGAAAGGCCGTTGGGCCGGTGCCAGTCGGGGTTGCGCACGGCCTCGACCGGCACGCCGAGCTTGGCGGCCAGCGCCGGCAGCGCCGCCTCCACGCCCTCCGCCTCATAGCCGGTCACGACCAGGAACTCGCTCGCCCCGCCCGCTTTGGCGCGCCTCAGGATATGCTCGAGCAAAGGCGCGCCATGGACCATGGCGAGCGGCTTGGAGGCGGCGAGCGCGCGCAGGCGGGTGCCCTGCCCCGCCGCGATGACCAGGCATTTCACGGCAGCGACGGACCCCGCTCGACGGCGAGCGCGGCCGGCGCGCCGGGGGCGGGGGCGGGCGCCGCGGCCGTGCCGCGCCTCAGCAGCATCGGCATGGCGAGGAGGATGAGCACCACCCACAGGCTCGCGAAAAGGGCAAGGCCCAAGGTCACCATGCGCGGCTGGCCGATCACGATCAGGAAGGCGGCGCCAAACGCGAAGAAGTCGCGGCTGGTGATCATCACGAACATCTCGACCACGAAGCGCGGCGCGGCGGCCCGGCAGCGGGCGCGGTAGAAGCGCTTCAACAGGTCGAAATTGCCGGGCTCGCCGACCTGCCGGACCAGCCACGACAGCAAGGCGAGGCCGGTGAGCCCCGCCGCCACCGCCCAGCCGCCGACCATCGCCTGCAGCGGCCCGTAGAGGCGGGTCAGGCTGAAGGTGAGGCCGAGATAGAAGAGCAGATTGGTGCCCATGTCGACGGCGCTGTCGAGCACCGCGCCTCGCGGCGAGCTACGGTAGGTGGCGCGGGCGATCTCGCCGTCGACGCCGTCGAGCACCGAGGCGGCGTGGAACAGGATGCCGCCGGCGACCAGCCCCCGCCCCCCGCCGAGCATCAGGCAGGCGAACATCAGCAAGGCGGCGAGCCCGGTCAGCACGGTCGCATGGTGCGGCCGGACGCCGGGGAAGCGATCGAGCAGGAACGCCGACAAAGCGCGCGAGAGCGGCCGGTTCAAGTGGCGCGAGACCCAGCCGTCGGCGGGCTTGCCGGTGGTAGACAGCAGCCAGGCGAGGGCGTCGTCTCGAGCGGCGCCGGGAAAGCCAGGCTCGCCCGGCACGGTGTAGCGCGAAGCGGCGGACGGCGCGCCGTAGCGGACCAAAGCCTCGGGGCAGGCGCGGCGGACGTCGTCGGCGGCCGCGGGGGACAGCGGGCGGCCGTCGCGCAGGTCGATCCAGATCTCCCGCGCGCCGCGCCGGGCGGCGAAATGGGCGGCGTGCGCGGCGGCGGCGACGCCCGCCACCCGCGCCTCGGCCTCGTCCACGGTGCCGAAGGTCAAACTCACCGACAAGGCCGCCTCACCCTGCTTTTCAGCCGTCATTGCACCGCTCTAGAACGAGAAGCCCGTCCGATAGAGGAAAATCTTCCACCCAACGCGCCGGGAGCCGGCGTGGCTCCGTCCGCCGCGCGTCTATGACGTCGGGGGGCCGAAGCAAAATTACCATCCGGACAGGAAAAGCGCGCCCACAGCAGTGAAGAATCAGGTTTGCCCCGTCTCGTCATGCCGGACTTGATCCGGCATCCACCTTTTTCCTACCTTTCCAAGCGGTTGAAGAAGATGGACCCATTGTCCAGGTGCGAACCTCCCCCGGAGGTTCGCAGCCATGTCCGGGGGACATGGCGGCCTGGACAATCAAGTCCGGGGTGACGATTCAATCTGAACTAGGATCCGGCGACGACGCGGTCGTACAAGGATTCCAGGGCCGCGGCCTGCTTCGCGGCGTCGAACTCGGCTTCCGCCCGCCGCCGCGCCGCCGCGCCCATCCGCTCCCTCAGCGCCGTGTCGATGAGCAGGCGGTCGAGCGCCGCGGCAAGGGCGTCGGCATCCCCTTCCGGCACGACCAGCCCGGTCTCGCCGTCGGCGACCGCCTCGGGCAGGCCCGAATGGTCGGAGACTACCGCCGGCACGCCCGACGCGGCGGCTTCGAGGACGATGGTGGGCAGCCCTTCCACGTCGCCGTCGGGCGCGGCGAGGCTGGGCGCGGCGAGCAGCGAGGCGCGGCCGAGCCAGTCGGCGACCTCGTGAGGCGGCAGGGCGCCGGTAAAGGCGACGCTCGGCCCCGCTCTGGCCTGGAGGCGGAAGCGCAAGGGGCCGTCGCCGATCACGACCAGCCGCGCGCCGTGGTGGCGGGCGGCGACCTTCTCGAAGGCGCTGAGGAGAAGCGCCGTGCCCTTCTTCTCGACCAGCCGGCCGACGTGGAGGATGAGGCCGCGTTCGGGCGTGCCGGAAAGGAAGCGCGCGAGGTCGACGCCGTTGCGCAAGGTGATGGTGCGCGCCTCGGGGAAGCCCTGCGCCAGCGCCGCGCGGCGGATCGCGTCGGAGACGGCGACGAACAGCGCCCCCTCGCGCTGCAGGCGCTTGCGGCCGAGCGCGTAGCGCATCCAGGAAAGCCGCCCGGAGCGCAGCATCGCGCCGCGCGAACGGCCGAGTTCGTGGCCATGGAGCGTGGTGACGAGCGGCACGCCGAGGGCGCGCGCGATGGGCAAGGCGAGCACGCCGTCCGGGCCGAAATGGGCGTGGACCAAGGCCGGCCGCTCCGGCCGCAGCCGCCCGGCAAGCTCCGACGCGTCGCCCCACAGCTTCAGCCGCAAGGGGTGGCGGGCGACGATGAGCCGCTCGCGCAGCTCGGGCGCGGCATGGCCCTTGTCCTCGAGGCCCACCACCAAGGCCCGGTAGCGGCGCAGCGCCAGAATGTGGGTCTGGACGAACGTCTCCGAGGCGTTGAACAGGGGCGCGCGGAAGATCGCGGCGACGGGGCGCTCGTCGGCGGGGGCCATGGCCGCCTCTGCTCCGCGCTCGGCCGCGGCGGCGCAAGGGAAATGTTGCGCGGCTCCCGCGCCTCGCGCAGGGAAAGCCGATGAGCGAGGCGGCAAGGGACGCGGGAAGCCTGATCCTGCGCGGCGCGCAGGCGACCGCGGCGGGCTTCGCGGCGCGGCTGGCGGCGCGGCTGCTCTTCCTGTTCGTCGCCGGCAGGCTCTACGGCCCGGCTCCGTTCGGCGCCTATGTCCTCGCCGTCGCGGCGGTCGAGCTGGCGGTGAGCGTCGGCAGCCTCGGCATGAAGAAGATCGTCTTCCAGCGCCTCGACGAGGGCGGCGAACGGCCGCGCGGCCACGTCCTGCTCGACGCCGCTTTGCTCGTCGCCCTGGCGAGCGGCGCGCTCGCCGCCGCGATGATGGCGGCGGCGCTGCTGCTCCCTGAGAGGGCGCTGCCCGACGGCGCCGGCCGCGCTTTGTTCGTGCTGGCGCCGATGGTGGCGGGCCAGTCGCTGCTCGACCTGTTCCTCGCCGCGACCCGCTGGCGCCACGCCATCCGCTTCGAGGTGGTCGCGCGCAGCCTCATAGAGCCCTGGGCGCTCCTGGCCGGGGCGGCGACGGCGTGGGCGCTCGGCCTCGGCGCTTACGGCCTCCTCGCCGGCTATTGGTGCGGCACGCTCGCCGCTTTGGCTTATGCCGGCTGGGGGGCGCGCGACGTGCTGGGCGGCGTCCGTCTCGCCGCCTGGCGGCCGCGCCGGGCGGTGCTGGCCGAGACGCTGCGCCTCTCCGCCGCCAACACCGCCACCGACCTCCTCAACGCGCTCTACACCCGCGTCGACATCTGGCTGGTCGGGCTGATGCTCGGCGCCGGGCCGGCGGGCGTCTACGGCATGGCGCGCCAGGTCGCGGTGCCGATCCGCCAGGTGCGGCAGAGCTTCGACGGCCTGCTCATCCCGCTCGTCGCCCGCACCCTCGGCGCCCGGGGATCGCGCGGCTCGGGCGAGGCGCTCGGCTCGGCGACGCGGCTGATCCTGGCCTTGCAGCTGCCGATGCTGGTCGCGATCCTCGCCGCCGGCCGGCCGGTGCTCGGCTGGCTCGGGCACGGGTTCGAGCAGGCCTATTGGCCGCTCCTCGCTTTGGCCGCCGCCGAGGCGATCCAGGCCGCTTTCTCGATCGGCGACCTGGTGTTCGTCTATCTGAGGCCGAGGCTCGGCCTGTGGCTGACCCTCGCCAGCATCGCCGCCGGGATCGTCCTAGCCTTGCTCCTCATCCCGCGCTGGGGCCTGGAGGGCGCGGCGCTCTCGGTGCTCGCCGCCTATGCGTCGCGGGCGGTCGCGCGGCGCTGGATGCTGCGCGCGCGCTTCCACATATCGCTGCCCGCCGCCCACAATGCGGGGCCTTTGCTGGCCGCCGTCGCCGGGGCGTGCGCCGTCCTCGCCGTCCGGCCCTGGGCCGGCGGCGCGGCGGCGCTGGCGGCGGGCCTCCTCGTCTATGCGGGCGCGCTCGCGGCCTGGCTGGCGGCGACCGGCCAGCGCCTGGCGCTGACCGGCTTCACCGCCGACGCCGCGGCAGCTCCCGAAGCAACGTCGTGCCCTTGAGCGTGCGCAAACCGCACAAGCGTTGCGCTCGCCGCCGCCCCC
>JBJMTY010000270.1:0-5755 GCA_045811445.1 Allosphingosinicella sp.
ACGCTCTTGAGCACCGCGTCGCCCTTGGGGTGGCCGAACGTGTCGTTGACCGGCTTGAAGCCGTCCAAATCGAGGAACATGATCGCGCAGGGCACATTGCCGGACTGGGCGGCGGTCAGCGCCTCGCCGAGCAGCTGGCGCACCCGGCCGCGATTGGGGAGGCCCGAGAGCACGTCCATGTTGGCGAGGTTGGTGAGGCGCTCCTGGGTGCGGCGGACCTCGGTGATGTCGGAGCCGACGCCGCGAAAGCCCTGGAACTGGCCTGCCATGTCGATGATCGGGTCGCCGGCGAGGCTGATCCAGCGGGCGCCGCGGCGGGTCTTGAGCTCCATCTCGAGATTGGCGAAGGGCTGGCGGTCGAGCAAGGTGCGGCCGAGCGCGCTGTTGCCGCCGAGCGTCGCGGGGAGCGAATGGCCGATGAGCTGGCTCGCCGAGCGGCCGAGCAAGGCGGTCATGCGCGAGGAGATGTAGACGACGCGGTTCTCGGCATCGACCTGCCACAGCCAGCCGACGCCGCGATGCTCATATTCCTTGAGCAGCAGGCGGATCGATTCGGCCTGCGTCCTCACCTTGGCGATGGTCTGGAGCTGCTCGAAGGTCCAGCGGGTGAGCCGCGCCATGCCGGCGATGGCGACCGCGGCGACGCCGACGATGGTGACGATCATCATCGGGTTGAGGAGGCCCGTGCCGAGCCAGAAGGCGCAGCACAAGGCGGCGGTGACGGTGGCGATCCAGGCGTAGGCGGCGGCGGGGACCGCGGCGAAGGCGATCGCCGCGATGATCATCGCCGCCATCGCCGCGACCATCACCACCTGGACGCCGTGGCCCTGCGAGGAGAAAGCGAGGGTGGGGAGCGAGGCCCAGACGCCGCTGAGCACGACCGCCTCGCCGATCGCCCGGACCGGGGAGCGGCGCTCCGCCGAACGGCTGCCGGCGGCGTCGCGCTCCTGCATGGCGAAGCGGAAGTTGATGAAGTTCGCGCCGCCGACCGCGGCCAGCCAGCCGGCGATGAGGACGGGATTGGTGTCGGCGAACAAAGCCCAGGCCACCAGCAGGGCCGAGCCGAGGCTGGTGGCGGTGAGGAAGGGCGCGAACAAGGCCCGCGCCTGCACCTGGCCGTGGTGGAGGTGCGCCTCGGTCAGCTTGCGGCTGCCGGCATCGACGCCGACGCCGGCGCCGTTGTCGGCGACTTCCGCCGGTTCGGCTTCGGACGGGTCGATGTCCAACGGTACGGGTGCGTGATACATGGAATCCCTGCGTCCTGCCGGCTTGCCAGCGTCGTACCGCGAGAGGCTTGATGGATCGTTAAAGATGCGCCGGATGGAGGCGCGGCGAGGCGCTCAGCAGCCCTCGTATTTCCAGTTGCGGCGCTTGCCCTCGGCCATCCATTCGACCGCCTGGGCGATCCGCCTGGCGCGGGTCTCGGGCCGTTTCGCCTCGACCACCCACTCGACATAGTCGCGCCGGCAGGAGGGTGGGAACGCGTCGAAGGTCGCCGCGGCGGGAGGCGATGCGTCGATCGCGGCGCGTAAATCGTCGGGCGTGGGCAGCTCGGGCCTGGGCGGCTTCCTCGGCCTAGGCTGGGGCACGGCCCCGGCCGCGCGGCGGATGAGGGCGAGCAGGGCCGTCTCGTCGGGCAGGTCGCCGACCGACGTGAGCCGCCCGAACTGGCCCATCGCGCCCTGCTCCGCGCCGGTCTCGCCGAGCACGGCCCGCGCCTGCCAGAAGCCGAAGGTGGCATGCCCCTTGAACGCGGCCATGCCCGCGAACATCCGCCCCTCGCGGGTGAAGTGCGGCATGCCCCATTTTATCGTCTCCTCGGCGCCGACTCCGCTTTCGTGGAGCAGGCGGCGAAGATGGTCGAGGATCGGGCGGGCGAAATCGGCCTGCCGGGCGATATAGGCGTCGACGCGGGGGTCCGTCTTCATGGCGGCGCAGGATAAAGCGGTTCGCGCGGAAAATCGATTCGCTTCGGCCCGTCGCAAGGGCGGTTGCGGCGCGGCGGGGCCCTCTTTACCTTCCCTCCAAGGGGGTCGGCTTCGAAGCATGCGCGAACAATGGGTTATGCCCGCGCTCAGCGTGGTCGAGGATTTCATCGCGGCGGCGGAAAGCACGGCCTCGATGGCGGACCTCAACGCGCTCGCCGCCGACGCGGTGCGAGCGCTGGGGTTCGACTTCTTCGGCATCGTCCACCACGTCCGCTTCGGCGTCCCCGACCAAGGCCACGTCCACCTCTATCTCTATCCCGAGGAATGGATCGCCGAGATACGCGATATGGGCCGCCCGCCCGATCCGGTGTTCCGCGCCGCCGAGCAGACCGCCTGCGGCTTCCGCTGGGACCGGCTCAATCGGATCATCAGCCCGACGCCTCGCGAGCGGCGCCATCTCGAGCAGGCCGCGCGCCACGGGGTCGGCAACGGCTTCACCGTCCCGAACCACGTCCCCGGCGAAGCGCCGGGCTCCTCCAATTTCGGCTGCCGCAGCGACCGCGAGCTGCCCGAGCGCAACCTCGCCGCGGCCCAGGCGCTCGGCAATTTCGCCTTCGAGGCGGCGCGGCGGCTCAACCGGGCGGGGCATCCCAGCTGGATCCCGCCGGTGGCGCTGTCGGAGCGGCAGCGCGATTGCCTGCTGCTCGCGGCGCAGGGGAAGAGCGACGGCGTGATCGCGCAATTGCTGGGCCTGAAGCCGCGCACCGTGAACGAGCATATGGAGGCGGCCAAGCGCCGCTACGGCGTCGCCACGCGCGCCCAGCTCGTCGTCCAGGCCCTGCTGCGCAGCGAGATCACCTTCGGCGAGGCGCTCGGCGCTCCCCCGGTAATTACCGGGATGGCGCCCGCCCCGGCGCCGCCGCATTCCTCGACGCGGAGCTGAACCGGGGGGCAACCCGGGGGCTCCCGCCATCGAGGCCCTCCGGCGCGTAGCAGCCGCGGCGGGGACGCTTCCGGGCCGGTCGTGGGGCCGGTTCGCAGCCGACTTTCGAAGCAGGGAACGAGACAGGCGGATGGCGCCCGGGCGCCTTGGGGTCAGCCGTGGCTCCAGCCCCGCGGCGGCGGGCGGTGGAGGTTCGCTTCGGGGATCAGGCGGCGCAGCTTCGCCGCGAAGCTCCTCAGGCAGACTTCGCTCTCGCCGAGCGGCCCCGGGGTCCAGGCGCGCGAGGCCATGCCGGCCTGGACGCCCTCGATCAGCGCCGTGTCCTCGGCATTGACGCGGCGGTTGATCCGCCAGTTGAGGTAGCGCGCCGCCTTCATCTCCCGCCGCCACCTTTCCGGCCTATCGGCGTCCGGAACCGCGTAGCTGATCTCGCGGATCAGGGTCTCGGTCGGTGAGACGGGCAGGAATTGCATGAAATCCACCTGGTCGGGATAGATGTCGAAGGCGACGTTCGGCCAGAGCTTGAGGTAGAGCCAGCGGCGCTGCAGCTCGGGCGGGAGATGCGGCACGGGCGGCAGGAAATGCCGGTAGGCGCGCTCCGAGGGATTGGCCGAGTCCCGTTCGACGAGGTCGCCCGACATGCGATCGACATGGGCCTCGGCCTCGATCCGGTAGCCGCGCCCGAACAGGCGGGTGAGCCCGGGATGGGCGACCGGGATGTGCAGGCCGTCGGAATAATTGTCGGCGACGTTCTTCCAATTGACCGGCCGGGCCCGCAGCGTGACGCGGCCGAGCGGCGCGAGGGCGTCGAACCGGTAGGGCGCGACCTCCGCGTCGTAGGGCGCCATCATCTCGGCCACCGAAGGGCCGCCGCCTTCGAGCCGGACGAAGACGAAGCCGCGCCACGTCTCCAGCTCGACCGCGAGCAGGCCGAGCGAGGCGGGATCGAGGCCGGGATAGTCGTTGCGGTGGGGCACGCCGATCAGCCGCCCGTCGAGCGCGTAGGTCCAGGCATGGTAGGGGCAGGTCAGCCGGCGCGCGCAGCCGCCTTCGCCGGAGACGAGCCGCGAGGCGCGGTGGCGGCAGACGTTGAGGAAGGCGCGCACGCGACCGTCGTCGCCGCGGATCGCGACCACGCTCTCGCCGAGATAGTCGAGCGTTCGCCAGGCGCCGGGCTCGGCGATCTCGTTTTCGTGGCAGACGATCTGCCAGGCGGGCCGGATCACCCGCTCCATCTCGACCGCGAAGAATTCCGGGTCGCGATAGACCCAGCCGGGAAGGCTGAGCGCCGCCTCGGGAACGGCGGCAAGGTGCGGCGCGGCGGACATGGCGCGAGTGTGTGCCGGTTTCGGCGCGGATTGTCACCTCGGCCTTGCCACTTCGTTGCGTCCACGTCACAAAGGCGCGATGAACATCGAGCTCACCATTCTCGCTTGGGGCTGCCTCCTCGCCATCGTCCACGTGTTCGCCGCGACGCGGGCCAAGACGGCGCAATATGGGACCAAGTGGAACACGGGCGCGCGCGACGAGGAATTGCCCCCGCTCAACCCGGTCGCCGGGCGGCTGGCGCGCGCGCAGGCCAATTTCTACGAGACCTTCCCGCTCTACGCGGCGGCGGCGCTCATCGTCACTTTGGCGCAGCTCACCAACCGCTGGACGGCGATCGGCGCGATGCTGTGGATCGGGGCGCGGATCGTCTATCTGCCGGTCTATTGGCTCGGCATACCCTATCTGCGCACCGCCGTCTGGGTCGTCAGCCTGGTCGGCATCGTCATGGTGCTGCGCCCCGCGCTCGTCGCGGCCTTCTAGGCGCCCTCAGGAGGGTATGCGGGGGACGTCGCGGATCAGGCCGACGGTCCCGTCGCCGCAACGTATCGCGACCGCGCCGTAGCGTTTCAGCGCTTCGAACTCGCCATGGACGGCCATGGTGCGCGGGTCGCCCTCGCCGGCGCCTTCGGTGCGGATCATGATCTGCTGGACGGGGTCGCGCAGCTTTTCCACGGGGCCGCGCTCCAGCGAGACGGAATAGCCGTCGCTCGGCACGGTGACCTGGCCATCGACGATCAGGCGCCATTTGCGCAGCGGCGGATGGTGCCTCGTCACCGGCAGCTTCTCGACCCGCGCCTTCCACTCGGCCGAGCCGAGCGCGCGGCAGGGCGAATAGACGAGGTCGGGCACCACGGTCGGGACGACGCAGCCGGCGAGCGGCAGCAGGGCCAGGAAGACGAGGACGCGCATAGACCCGAGCGCCCTTAGCCGGTGACGGCGCCCGCCGCCAGCCGCTCGCGGCGCCGCACCCGCGCGCCTTCGACGAGGAAGATGGCCAGCGCCGCCCAGATCGCGGCGAAGCAGGCGAGGTGGGCACGGCTCAGCGGCTCGCCGAACACCGCGACCGCGAGCAGGAATTGCAGCGAGGGCGCGGCATATTGGAGGAAACCGAGCGTCGAATAAGGCAGGCGCTTGGCCGCGGCGGTGAACAGCAGCAGCGGGATCGCGGTGACCGCGCCGCCGAGGACGAGCAGGGCATCGGTGGTGCGATGGACGAGGAAATTGCCGGTGCCGTGCGACTGCAGCCACAGGATCCAGCCCAGCGCGACGGGGGTGAGGAAGATGGTCTCGATCGACAGCCCCTCGAGCGCGTCGACCGGCGTGATTTTCCTCAGGAAGCCGTAGGACGCGAAGCTTGCCGCCAGCGTCAGGCTGATCCAGATCGCGCCGCCCGCCCCCGCCGCGAGCCAGGCGACGCCGGCGGCGGCGAGCAGAACGGCGCCGCCCTGCGCGCGGGTCAGCGGCTCCTTGAGGATGGCCACGCCTAGCAGGACGTTGACCAGGGGATTGAGATAGTAACCGAGGCTGCCCTCCAGCACGTGGCCGGAGACGACGG
>JBJMTY010000271.1:0-5548 GCA_045811445.1 Allosphingosinicella sp.
ACGCGGTCGAGGCGGAGGATGCCGCGCAGGTCATCGAAGGCGGCATCGAGCTGGTCGACGAGCCCGAAGGCGCCGCCGCCCACGCCGCCGCCGCCCGCGACAGCGGCGCCGCCCACGTCCGCACCGTTCCCGCCACCATCGCCGGCGAGCGGCGCACCCTCCAGGTGGTGGAAGTGCCGATCGGCGACAGCGGCGGGGTCGCCGGCTACGCGATCGACGTCGAGGACCGCGAGCAGGCCCGGGCCGAGCTCGCCCGCTTCGTCCGCGCCCAGCGCGACATGCTCGACCGCCTGTCGGCCGGCGTCGCCCAGTTCGGCCGCGACCGCGGCCTCATCTTCTTCAACCAGCCCTTCGCCCGCCTGTTCGCGCTCGGCGGCGACTTTCTCGCCGACCGGCCCGAGTTCAACCGCCTGCTCGACGCGATGCGCGAGGCCGGGCAGCTCCCCGAGGTCCGCGACTATCCCGACTGGAAGAAGGACCATGGCCGCTGGTTCACCGGCGGCCTTGCCGCGGAGGAGGAGGATTGGCTGCTCCCCAAGGGCCAGCACCTTCGCGTCGTCGCCCAGCCGCTTCCCGACGGCGGCCTGCTGCTCATCTTCGAAGACCGCACCGAGCAGCTCCGCCTGGCCTCGGCGCGCGACACGTTGCTGAGGGTGCGCACCGCGACCTTCGACAATCTGTTCGAGGCGATCGGCGTGTTCGCTTCCGACGGGCGCATCCAGCTGTGGAACAACCGCTTTCGCGAGCTGTGGGAGTTCGACGAGGGCGCGCTCGCCGACCATCCCCGCATCGACCGGCTGACGCCGGCCATCGCCCGCAAGCTCAAGACCCCCCAGCACGCCAATCTCGTGCGCGAGCTGGTGCGCAGCGCCACGGTCGAGCGCAAGCAGAGGAGCGGCCACGTCTCCTTCCTCGACGGGCGCGAGTTCGAGTTCGCCGCGGTGCCGCTGCCCGACGGCAACGCGCTGTTCATCATGCTCGACGTGACGGCCAGCCGCACGGTCGAGGCGGCGCTGAGGGAACGGGCCGAGGCGCTGGAGGAAGCGGACCGGATGAAAACCGCCTTCGTCTCCAACATGAGCTACGAGCTGCGCACGCCGCTCACCTCGATCGCCGGCTTCGCCGAGATGCTGGAAGGCGGCTATGGCGGGGCGCTGCCGGCGTCGGCGATCGATTATGTGAAAGCCATCCTCCAGTCGGTCGGGCGACTGGGCGGCCTGATCGACAACGTCCTCGATCTGACCCAGAGCGACAGCGGCACCTTGCTCCTCGCCGACGAGAAGGTGGACCTGCGCGAGCTGTGCAGCGAGGCCGGCGAAGCCTTCCGGGGCCAGGCCGAAGCGAAGGGGATCGAGCTGGCGCTCGACGTCGAGGCCGGCCTCGGCAGCATCGTCGGCGACCGCAAGCGCCTGCGCCAGGCGCTCGACAACCTGTTGAGGAACGCAATCGCCTACACCCAGAAAGGCGGGCGGATCCTTCTCCACGGCGCCGGCAACCGCAAGGAAGCCGAGATCACCGTCTCCGACGACGGGCCGGGCATTGACCCGGCCGATAGGGCGCGGGTGTTCGACCGCTTCCACCGCACCGCCGAGGGCGGTGAGCTCGGCCTCGGCCTGCCGCTCGCCCGCCAGTTCGTCGAGGCGCACGGCGGCCGGGTCGAGCTGCTTTCGGAGCCGGGGCAGGGGACGACCGTCACCTTCCGGCTGCCGCGGAAGAAGGCGTGAGGCTGGAAGGCGCGGCGGCGACCGAGGCGCTGGGGCGACGCCTGGCGCCGCTCTTGCGCGCGGGCGACGTCGTCGCGCTGGAAGGGCATCTCGGGGCGGGCAAGACGGTGCTGGCGCGGGGGATATTGCGCGGGCTCGGCTTCGAGGGCGAAGTGGCGAGCCCGACCTTCCCGATCGTGCTGCCCTACGAATCGCTGAGCCTGCCGGTCTGGCACGTCGACCTCTACCGCACCGAAAGCCCGCGCGAGGTGGACGAGCTGGCGCTCGACGAGGCGCTGGAGGACGGGGCGCTGATCGTCGAGTGGCCCGAGCGGCTCGAAGGGCGGCTCTGGGCCCACGCGCTGCGGCTCGGCTTGCGCCGGGACGGAGAAAGCGCGCGCGCCTTGACAGCGTCCGTGCCCGCCGCTTGGGAAAGGCGATGGCCGCCCCGATGATTCCGCCCGCCGCGGCGCCCGAATTCCTGGAGAAGCATGGCTGGGGCGGGGCGCAAATCCTCCCGCTCGCCGGCGACGCCAGCTTCCGCCGCTATTTCAGGATCGTGCGGGACGGCGAGACCGCCGTGCTGATGGACGCGCCGCCGCAGCACGAGGATCTGGGGCCGTTCCTCAAGGTCGCCGGCCATCTGCTCGACCGCGGCTTCCTGCCGCCGCGACCGCTCGCCGTCGACCGCGGCGAGGGCCTGCTGCTGCTCGAGGATTTCGGCGACGAGAAGATGACGCCGCTGCTCGCCCGCGAGCCGCACCGGGAGCACGAAGTCTACGGCCTGGCCGTGGACACGCTCGCCCGTCTCGCCGCCGAGCCGGCGCCGCGGGACCTAGCGCCCTATGACGAGGAGGCGATGGCCCGGGAAGTGGCGCTGTTCGCCGACTGGTACGCGCCCGCCGTCGGCCTCGATCTGGATGCGGATTCCTATCTCGCCGCGTGGCGCGAGGCCTGGGCAGGCATTTTGGGGGCGGTCGCGCAGAAGCCCGTCCTCGTGCTGCGCGACTATCACGCCGACAATCTCATGGTGCTGCCCGGCGGCGCGCTGGGCCTGCTCGACTTCCAGGATGCGCTCGCGGGGCACCCGGCCTACGACCTCGTCTCGCTGCTGCAGGACGCGCGGCGCGACGTGTCGCCCGAGCTGGAGGAGGCCATGCTTCGCCGCTACGCCGCCGCCGCCGGCGTCGAGGATCCGGAGGCCTTCCGCGCCCATTACGAGGTGCTCGGCGCGCAGCGGAACGTCAAGATCCTGGGCATCTTCACCCGCTTGTGGAAGCGGGACGGCAAGCCCGCTTACCCGCTGATGCACCCGCGCATCTGGTCCTATGTCGAGCGCAACCTCGCCCACCCCGCCGCGGCGCCGGTGCGGGCCTGGTTCGACGCGCACGTCCCGCCCGAATGCCGGGGCGATGCCTGCGTCAGGGCGATGGCCGCGTGACCCGCTACAGCCGTCCGCTGGCGATCAGGCCCGATCCGGACGCGGCGGTGCCGCACGTGGCGATGGTGCTGGCGGCGGGGCTCGGCACGAGGATGCGCCCGCTCACCGCGACCCGGCCCAAGCCTTTGGTCGAAGTGGCGGGCCGGACCCTCATCGACCATTGCCTCGACCGCCTGAAGGCGGCCGGGGTCAGGAAGGCGGTGGTCAACGTCCACTATCTCGCCGACCGGCTCGAAGCGTATCTTAGGGACCGCGTCGAGGGCATCGAGATCGCGGTGTCCGACGAGCGCGCGCAGCTGCTCGAGACGGGGGGTGGGCTGATCCACGCGCTGCCTTTGATCGACGCCGATCCCTTTCTCGCGGTCAATTCGGACAATCTGTGGATCGACGGGCCTGTCGATTCGCTGCGCCTGCTCGCTTCGGCGTGGGACGAGGCGCGGATGGACGCCTTGCTGCTGCTCGTGCCGCTGGCGCGGGCCCATTGCCATGCCGGCCCGGGCGATTTCCACATGGCCCCTGACGGGCGGCTGCGGCGCCGGCGGCGGGGCGGGGTGGCGCCGTTCGTCTATACCGGCGTGCAGATGGTCTCGAAGCGGCTGCTGGCGGGCGAGCATCCCCAAGGCGCCTTTTCGACCAATTTGCTGTGGGACCGTGCGATCGAGGCGGGGCGGCTGTTCGGGCTCGTCCACCAGGGCCTGTGGTTCGACATCGGCGCGCCCGGCAACATCGCCAAGGCCGAAGAATTGCTATCGACGGTGTGAGCGGCACGTTTAGGGTGGGACGGTGAGCGCCGTCCGCCCCGCCGTCTATACCGTCCCGCCGCACCGCGCCTTCGCCGACGCCTTGGCCGCGGGGCTGCTGGCGCGGCACGGCGGGGACGAGACCGGGCTGGCGCGCGGGCTGGTGCTGGTGCCCAACAACCGCGCCGCGCGGGCGATCGCCGACGCCTTCGTCCGCCGCGCCGCCGGGGGCCTGCTGCTGCCGCGGCTGGTGCCGATCGGCGATCCCGAGCTGGACGAAAGGATCGGCGGCGCGCTGGAGCCGCTCGGCGCCGAGCCGGTGCCGCCGGCGATCGACCCGGTCGAGCGGCTGTTCCTGCTCGCCGGGCTGGTCGAAAGGGCGCTTCCCGACACGAAAGGGGCCGAAGCGCTGCGACTGGCCGAGGATCTGGCGCGGACGCTCGACCAATTGCTGGTCGAGGAAGTGGAACCCACCAGGCTGCGCGCGTTCGGCGCCGAGGCGAGCGAGCTCTCGCAGCACTGGCAAGCCTCGCTCGACCGGCTCGAGCTGATCCTCGGCGCCTGGCCGAAGCTCCTTGCGGCGAAAGGCAAGATCGACCTCGCCGACCGGCGCAACCGCCTGCTGAGGGCGCTTGCCAAGCGCTGGGCCGAGGCCCCCCCGGCCGGCTTCGTGGTCGCGGCGGGCGTGACGACCAGCGCCCCGGCGGTGGCGCGGGTGCTGCGCGCGGTGGCGCGGATGGAAAGAGGCGCCCTGGTGCTGCCCGGCCTCGACCTCGCCATGCCGGAGGACGAATGGGAGGCGCTCGGCCCGCACGAGCCGGACCCCGACACCGGTTTCCGCCGCCGTTCGATCGAGACGCATCCGCAATTCCACCTGAAGCGGCTGCTCGACGGCATCGGCGTCGCGCGCGGCGAGGTCGAGCGCTGGCGCTGGGGCGGCGGCGGCGGCGCGCCGGCCGCGCGCAGCCGCGCCATCGCCCACGCCATGAAGCCCGCCGCCTTCACCTCGCGCTGGCAGACGCTCGACAAGAGGGAGCGGCGACTGACCGGCGTCCGCGCCCTCGAGCTCGCCGACCCGGCCGAGGAAGCGCAGGCGATCGCGGTGGCGCTGCGCGAGGCGGTCGAGACGCCGGAGCGGACCGCCGCCCTCGTCACGCCGGATCGCAAGCTCGCGCGGCGGGTGGCGGCGCACCTCAGGCGCTGGGGCATCGAAGCCGACGACAGCGCCGGCCGACCGCTCTCCGAGACCGCGCCCGGGACGTTCCTGCTCGCCTTGGCGACGGCGGCGGCCGAGCAGTTCGCACCGGTTTCTTTGCTCGCTTTGCTCAAGCACCCGCTCGCGATGAAGGGGGAGGGGCGCGGCGCCTGGCTCGAAGGCGCACGGCGGCTGGACCTGGCGCTGCGCGGACCGCGGCCGCCGGCGGGGCTGGACGGCGTCTCCGCCCACCTCGCCGACCGATCCGAGCGCGACCGCGACCTGCGCGCCGCCGCCGCCCCCTGGTGGCGCGACGTGGCGCCGCGGTTGCGGCCGCTGGAGCGGGCGTTCCGCGCCGAGAGCGCGGGCTTCGGCGCCTTGCTCGCCACGCTGCGCGAGACGGCGTCGGATCTTGGCGGCGACGAAGCCTGGGCCGGTCCGGCGGGGCGCGCCGCGGCCGATCTCGTGG
>JBJMTY010000272.1:0-2783 GCA_045811445.1 Allosphingosinicella sp.
CTCGACGGCCGCGGCACCCGCACGCTGCGCGGGCCCGGCACTTTCGCGGCCGGCGCGGCGCCGGCGCGAGTCGCCGCCGCTTTGCCCGTCCAGACCCAGCGCCGCGCCCGCATCGGCGCGGTGCGCGGCGTCGAGGGCGGGACGCTGCGCCCGCCGAGCCTCTGGCACGTCGACATCGCCCGCAGCACCGACGTCTGCGTCGCCGACCCGGCCCGCCTGACCCTGTGGCGCGCCGACACCGCCGCCGCTCTGCCGCTCACCGTCACCCGCGCGTCGGACGGCGCCTCGCGCCGGGTGGCGTTCGAGCCCGGCGCCTCGACCGCGCCCTGGCCCGCCGATTTGTCCCCCGCCGACGGCGCCCGCTACCGCCTCTCCTGGCCGGGCGGCGCCCAGCCGACCGCGCTTACGCTGCACGCTTTGTCGGCGCGGCCCGCGGGGCTGGAGGACATGGCCTCCGCGCTCATCGCCAAGGGCTGCGCGGCCCAGCTCGATCTGCTGGTCGACACCGTCCGCCTACCCGATGCCGCCCCGGCGGGCTGATCCCCGGGCTGATCCGGGGGGTTCGCGCTTCGTTTCAGCGCGTAAAGTGAATCCTTCGTCGCAAATCGCCTTTGGTGCCATGGCCTTGGCCGCCGCGCCGGGCCACCCTCCCCGGCAGGTTGCGAGGATCGGGGAGGTCCACTTGCTCAACATTTTGATCGTCGAGGACGAGCCGCTCCTCGCCGAGACGTTGCGCCGCCTGATCGAGCTAAACCCCCGCTACCGCGTCACCGCCATCGCCGACGACAGCGCCTCCGCCCTCGCCGCCGCCGAAGCCCGGCCGCCCGATCTGGCGCTCGTCGATCTCCAGCTCGCCAACGCGACCAGCGGCTTCAGCGTCGCCGCCAAGCTCCACGAGCGCGGCATCGCCTGCCTGTTCACCACCGGCCGCGCCCCGGCCTTCCCGCTGCCCGACCTCGCCATCGGCTGCCTGCAAAAGCCGTTCCGCGAGGAGCATCTGGTCCGCGCATTGGCCGAGGCGGAAGACATATTGAAAGGCCGGCCGAAAATCGTCCTGCGCCGCCGCCTCCCCGACGAGCTCCAGCTCTACGCCGACACCGGGGAGCCGGCGCGCGACGCCTGGCTGCCCGCCCCGCGCCGCCGCACCTCGCTCGCCGCCCGCCTCTGGAAGCTCGTCCGCCGCCCCTCCAGCTTCCGCAGCGCGGCGGCGTAAAAGCTTATTCCCCCATCGCCTTGAGGGGCGGTCCGACGTCGCGGCGGCGGATGACGAGGTTGCGGATCTCGGTCATGTCCTCCATCGCGAAGCGCACACCCTCGCGGCCGAGGCCGCTATCCTTGACGCCGCCATAGGGCATGTTGTCGACGCGGTAGCTGGGCACGTCGTTGACGACGACTCCACCGACGTCGAGCCGGTCCCAGGCGTCGAGCGTCTTGAACAGGTCGCGCGTGAAGATGCCGGCCTGCAGCCCGAATCTCGAATCGTTCACTTCCGCCAGCGCGTCCTCGAAGCGCGAGAATTTGGAGAGGAGCGCGACGGGGCCGAACGCCTCCTCGCGGTAGAGGGTCGCGGAGCGGTCGACGCCCTCCAGCAAGCTCGCCTCGAGCATCGCCCCGTCGCGCTTGCCGCCGCACAGCAGCGTCGCGCCGCCCGCCACCGCCGCCCGAATCCAGTCGTCGAGCCGCTGCGCTTCCTTGGTGTCGATCATCGGCCCGATGAAGGTGTCGCGATTCTTCGGGTCGCCGGCGACGAGGGTTTCGGTCTTCGCCACCAGGCGGTCGCGAAGCTCGTCATAGACGCTTTCACGTATGATTATGCGCTGCACGCCGATGCAGCTCTGCCCCGATTGGTAGAAAGCGCCGAACACGATCCGCTCGACCGCATCGTCCAGGTCGGCGTCGGCGTCGACGATCACCGCCGCGTTGCCGCCGAGCTCGAGCACCACCTTCTTCTTGCCCGCCCTCGCCTTTAGCGCCCAGCCGACCTCGGGCGAGCCGGTGAAGCTCAATAGCTTGAGCCGCTCGTCGGTGGTGAACAGGTCCGCCCCCTCGCGGTGGGCAGGGAGGATCGAGAAGGCGCCCTTGGGCAGATTGGTCTCGGCCAGCACCTCGCCCATGATGATCGCGCCCAAAGGCGTGCGGCTCGCCGGCTTCATCACGAACGGGCAGCCCGCCGCGATCGCCGGCGCCAGCTTGTGGGCGGCGAGGTTCAGCGGGAAGTTGAACGGGCTGATCCCGGCAACGGGGCCCACGGGGAACCGCCGTGTGATCCCGACGCGGCCCTTTGATGACGGCATCAGGTCGAGGGGCATGACCTCTCCCCCGATCCGCTCGGCCTCCTCGGCCGCGACGCGGAACGTCAGGACGCACCGATCGACCTCGACGAGGGCGTCCCGGATCGGCTTGCCCGCCTCCATGGCGAGGATGTGGCCGAGCTCCTCGCGCCGAGCCTTGATGCCGGCGCTGATCTCGCGTAGCGCGCGGCCGCGCTCGTAGGCCGGCAGCTGGCGCGTCTCCTCGAAGGCCTTCACCGCGGCGACCGTCGCTTCCTCGAGCTGCTCGGGGGTCGCGTTATACGTCGCGCCGGCGGGGCTTTCGGGATCGGCCGGGCTGCCGATCTCCAGCCGATCGGGCGAGTCCACCCAGCGTCCGGCGAGGTAGATCGGATGGGGCTTCGTGGCGGTCAGCGTCATGGTCGGGAGCTCCTCGGATTGGTCGTTCGGCCATCGTACGCCTGCCTCGCGTCAGGACTCGCGAAGCGCGAGGCCCGCGCTCAGGTTGATCGA
>JBJMTY010000273.1:0-4540 GCA_045811445.1 Allosphingosinicella sp.
CGTTCCGAAATTCGCCTTCTCGACCGGGCTGAAATCCTGCTGCCGAAACGATCGTCCATCGGCGAGCATCGAAAAGCGCGCCCCCCAGCCGAGCAGCTCCTTCCCGTAATATCTCTGTACGTCCTTGCGCAGGACCCTGTCTGCCAGGACCGCGATGATCAGGCGGCGAAAGTGGCGCGCCATGATCCGGGCGTCCGCGGGTGAGCCCTCATTCTCGCCGTCGAGATAGGCTTGCGCCCGTCGCGGCAGGTCCCCCAATTCCTCATATTCCTTCACTAAGGCGTCGAGCGCTGCTTTCTTGGCGTCCGTGGCCTCTTTCTGGGCTTCGCGATGGTCCCTGAAGAGGTCGAGCAGGACCTGGCCGCTGACCGTCAGCAGCGCTCCGCCGATGGCCGCGGCCACCGCGAGGACCGAGGTCATCCACCTCGGATTGGACCGCGAGCCGCCCCCGTCCCCATTCATGACCGACCTCCGGCCGCCGTGCTGAACCGGCCTCAGCAGTCGCCCCTGGACGGAGGAGAGTCAAATCCTCGCCGTCACTCCGCCGCTTCGGTCCAGAGGCCGCCACCGGCCGCCGCTTCCGCCTCGACCCGCGCCTGCAGGCGGCGGAAGGCGGCGAGGGCCTGGCCGACGACCTGGTCCATATTGTAATAGCGGTAGGTGGCGAGACGCCCGACGAAGGTGACGCCCGGCGTCGCGTCGGCGAGCGCCTCGTACTTCTTGAACAGCGCCTGGTTCTCCGCCCGAGGGATCGGATAATAGGGATCGCCCTCCGCCGACGGATATTCGTAGGTGATGCTCGTCTTGGCGTGCGCCTGGCCGGTCAGATGCTTGTACTCGGTGATCCGGGTGTAGGGCACCTGCGGGTCCGGATAATTGACCACCGCGACCGGCTGGAAATCCTCGCGGTCGAGGACCCTGTGCTCGAAGCGGAGGCTCCGGTACGGGAGCTTGCCGAAGCGGAAGCCAAAATATTCGTCGATCGGGCCGGTGAAGACGATGTGGCCCGCTTCGACCTCGTCGACGATGTCCTTATAGTCGGTCGAGAGCAGCACATCGATATTGGGATGATCGAGCATGCGGTTGAACATCGCGGTGTAGCCGCGCGCCGGCATGATCTGGTGCTTGTCGCCGAAATAGCGGTCGTCGGTGTTGGTGCGGGTCGGGATGCGCGCGGTCACCGCCTTGTCGAGGCCGGACGGATCGATGCCCCATTGCTTGCGCGTGTAGCCCTGGAAGAAAAGCTCATAGAGCTCCCGACCGACCGCGTTGATCACGACGTCCTCCGACGTCTTGATCTCCGCCACCGGCTCGGCGCGGGACGCGAGATATTCCGCCGCTTCCTCGTCGGTCTCGAGGTCGAGGCCGAACAGCTTGTTGAGCGTCGTGCGGTTGATCGGGATCGGCACGAGCTGGCCGCGCACCTGGGCGAGGACGCGGTGCTCATAATCCCGCCATTCGGTGAATTGCGACAGATAGTCGACGATCTCGTCGGAATTGGTGTGGAAGATGTGCGGGCCGTATTGGTGGATCAGCACCCCCGCCTCGTCGAGATGGTCGTAGGCGTTGCCGGCGACGTGCGGGCGCTTGTCGATGACGAGGACGCGGGCGTCGAGCTGGGCGGCCAGCCGCTCGGCGATCACCGAGCCGGCGAAGCCCGCCCCGACGACGAGATAGTCGTAGTCCTTCTTCGCCGCCTTCTTGACGATGTTGGGGCCGGCGCTCGGCACCGCGATCGCCTCGTGCACCAGGCCGGCCATGCGGGCGTAGGTGATGTCCCAGCTCAAGTTGGCGAGCTTGAGGTCGACCGCTTTCAGCCATTCGTCGTCGCCTTTGGCCAGCGCCAGGGCCTGCTCGCAGGCCTTGATGAAGGCCGCCGCGCCGTCTGCGATGAACACGCCGTCGAGGTCGCCGTAATGGCGGATGACGTCGGTGATCGGCGTCGACACGACCGGGCGTCCGCCGGCGAGATATTCGGGCGTCTTGGTCGGCGAGATGAACTTCGTTGAATCGTTGATCGCGAACGGCATCAGGGCGACGTCCCAGCCGCCGAGATAGAGCGGCAGCTCGTCGTAGGACTTGCCGCCGGGATAATGGATGTTGGCGCGGACGGGGAGGTCGGCGAGGTCGATCTTCACCACCGGCCCGACCATGACGATCGACCATTCCGGATGAGCGTCGGCGACCGCGGCGATGAGATCGAGGTCCATCCGCTCGTCGATGACGCCGTAGAAGCCGAGCCGCGGCTTGCCGATCGGCCCCTGGTCGTCCGGCGAGGCATCGACGCCGCGCGCCTGGGCGAAATGGGCGCGGTCGACGCTGGAGGGGAAGGGATGGATGTTGGAATGGCGGTCCTTCTTCGCCTCGTACAGCGAATAGCCGCCGGTGAAGACCAGGTCCGCGGCCTCGAGCAGCTCCGCCTCGAGGGCGAGCAAGCGCGGCGGCGCGAACTTGAAATTGGCGAGCTCGTCCATGCAATCGTAGACGGTGCAGACCGC
Organism: Allosphingosinicella sp.; assembly: GCA_045811445.1. Classification (GTDB taxonomy): domain Bacteria; phylum Pseudomonadota; class Alphaproteobacteria; order Sphingomonadales; family Sphingomonadaceae; genus Allosphingosinicella. The sequence goes on from JBJMTY010000273.1 coordinate 2,499, forward strand.
CGGCACGGGCCGCGAGAAAGGCAGCATCATCGGCGTGTAATACCAGCGGATGAACGGCCCCTTCTCGCCGGCGAGGAAGGCGTCGAGCAGGGTCGCGAGCACCGTCTCGCGCTCGGCCTCGGCCAGCGTCTCGGGAAGCGAGGGCGTCACCACGACCACGCCGGTTTCGGCGCAGGTCCTGACGCCGAGCGCGGGCTCGCATTCGGGCAAGGCCGCCTCGGGCTCTTCCCAGAAGATCACCCGCCGCTGCTCGGCGAAGCGGCTCATCAGATGCTGGGGCCGCTGGAAGACGAAATTCCACCGCAGGTGGGAGAAGCAGATGAGGCTGTGATCGTCGGGCCGGTTGGACGCGAGCAGGTTCTGCCCCAGCTCGGAGGCGGTGGATAGCTGGATCAACTTTGGTTTCCCTAGACTGGAGGACCTGCCCCTAACAACTCCCCCCAAGCGCCGCCGGTTCCGCGCCGCAGCATGAATAAAGCTTAATCTAAGTAAGGACTAAGCTGGATTGTTTCGCAGCCGCGCCGGTCCGTTTCAGCGTTCGAAGGCGCGGTTCAGCTCGTCGAGCCAGGGCTTCGCATTGCCGTCGGCGGGCGCTCGCCAATCGCCGCGCGGGCTCAGGGCCCCGCCGGCCGAGACCTTGGGCGCGTTGGGAATGCAGGTGCGCTTGAACTGGCTGATCTGGAAGAAGCGGAACAGGAAGGTTTCCAGCCACTTGCGGATGGTCGGCAGATCGTAGGCGCGCTTCAGCGCCTCGGGATAGCCGGCCGGCCAATTGCCCCCGCCCGCGTCGCGCCAGGCCTGCCAGGCCATGAATGCGACCTTCGACGGCTTCTGGCCCGAGCGCAGGATGTGGAACAGGAAGAAGTCGTGGAGCTCGTAGGGGCCGATCCTGTCCTCGGTCGATTGCATCTCGCCGCTCGCGTCGGCGGGGACGAGCTCGGGCGAGATCTTGGTGTCGAGGATGGCGCCGAGGATGCGGTCGGTCTCGGCGTCGAACTGGCCGGTCTTCACCGCCCAGCGGATGAGGTATTGGATCAAAGTCTTGGGAACGCCGGCATTGACGGCATAATGGCTCATCTGGTCGCCGACGCCGTAGGTCGACCAGCCCAGCGCTATCTCGGAGAGGTCGCCGGTGCCGACGACGAAACCGTTGCGCTGGTTGGCGAGGCGGAAAAGATAATCGGTCCTGAGCCCCGCCTGCACGTTCTCGAACGTGACGTCGTAGACCTCCGGCCCGCGTTCGCCCTTGGCATAAGAATGGCCGAGGTCCGCGAGCATGCGCTCGGCGGCGGGGCGGATGTCGATCTCCTCGCCGGCGACGCCGAGCGCGTTCATCAGCGCCCAGGCGTTGGATTTGGTGGCGTCGCCGGTGGCGAAGCCCGGCATGGTGAAGCCGAGGATCGTCTCGCGCGGCAGCTTCAGCAAGTCGCACATCTTGGCGGCGACGATGAGGGCGTGGGTGGAATCGAGCCCGCCCGAGACGCCGATGACGAGCCGGTCGCCGCTCGTCGCCTGGTAGCGGCGGGCGAGGCCCTGCACCTGGATGTTGAACGCCTCGTAGCAATCCTGATCGAGCTGCGCCGGGCGGTTGGGCACGTAGGGGAAGCGGCGCAGGCGGCGTTCGAAGCCGATGTCGGCCATCGCCGGCCGGTGCGCGAAATGGATGCGGCGCGCGCTCTTCTCGGGATGGCCGGCGGCGACGGCATTGTCGTTGAAGGTCGGCATCCGCATCCGCTCGAGCCGCAGGCGCTGGACGTCGACGTCGGCGACGCACAGCTCCGGCGCCCAATCGAAGCGGCTCGATTCGGCGAGCAGCTCGCCCAGCTCGTAGATCGAGCTCTGCCCGTCCCAGGCGAGGTCGGTGGTGCTCTCGCCCGGCCCCGAAGCGGCGTAGACATAGGCCGCACTGCACCGGGTAGATTGGGCGGCGCAGAGCAATTTGCGCTCGTCCGCCTTGCCGATCGTGATGTTGGAGGCGGAGAGGTTGCAGAGGATCAGGGCACCGGCCAGCGCGCCGCGGGTCGAGGGTGGCTGCGGCGCCC
>JBJMTY010000274.1:0-2805 GCA_045811445.1 Allosphingosinicella sp.
CTGTTCCCCGAGGGGACGCGCGGCAGCCAGCTCGACACGCTGGCGCGGCAATATCTGTGGCGCGCCGGGCTCGATTACGCCCACGGCACCGGCCATGGCGTCGGCGCCTATCTCGCCGTCCACGAAGGGCCGCAGCGCATCTCGCCGGCCGGCTCGAGCCAGGCCGGCGGCGACGAGCCGCTGAAGGCCGGCATGTTCCTCTCCAACGAGCCCGGTTACTACAAGACCGGCGAATATGGCATCCGCATCGAGAATCTCGTCCTCGTCGAGCCGCGCGCGCTCGAAGGCGCCGAGAAGGCGATGCTCGGCTTCGAGACCCTCACCTTCGCGCCGATCGACCGCCGGCTGGTCGAGCTGGCGCTGCTCGCGCCCGAGGAGCGGGAATGGCTGAACGCCTATCATGCGCGGGTGCTCGACATCGTCGGGCCCCAGCTCGAGGGCGAGGTGAAGGCCTGGCTCGAGGCGCAGTGCGCGCCGCTCTGAACGGCGCTTTTTCCTTAAACGCGGGGTGAACGGCTCGTTTCGGGCGGTTCAGGCGCGCGGGCGTAGAAAGCCTGATCGCCTTTCCGCCTGTTTGGGCGCGGGAGGCCAGAAGAAGCCAGGAGAGTCACCATGCGTAAGATCGTCCTCGCCGCCCTTGCCGTCGCCGCCGCGCTGCCGGCCACCGCCGTCTCGGCTCAGGGCTATGGCTACGGCAATGGTTACGGCAATGCCTATGGCAGCGGTTACGGCAACGGCAATCGCTACGGCAATGCCTATGCCTACGGCCGCGACAACAACCGCGTCGCCCGCGAAATGCGCGAGTGCCGCCGCGAGCTGCGCCACACCCGCAACCGCTGGCAGTATGAGCGCGAGCTGCGCGAGTGCCGCCGCGAGGTCGCCGAGGCGCGTCGCCACGATTACGACCGCAGCTACCGCCGCGGCTGGTAAGCATCAGGGAAGGGGGCACGCATCGCGCGTGCCCCCTTTTCAATAGCGGTCGAGCAGGCGTTCGACCGAATCCTCGGCGGTGGCCGGCTTACCGGGCTCCTTGCCCGCCTCGCGCTCGAGCGCGGCGCGTATGTCCCCGATTTCCTTCTCGGTCAGATGCTCGATGCCGATGAACTGCTCGCGGGCGGCGTCGAGCGCGCGGATCATCTCGTCCAATTTGGCCTGCATCGCCGCGGCGTCGCGATTCTGGCTGTTCTGGATCAGGAAGACCATCAGGAAGGTGACGATCGTCGTCCCGGTGTTGATGATCAGCTGCCAGGTGTCGGAAAAGCCGAAGACGGGCCCGGTCACCGCCCAGACGGCGATGGTGAGAAGCGCCAGCGTGAAGACGATCGGCTGGCCCGCCAAAGTGGCAATGCGGGTCGCGCAAAGGGTGAAGAAGCGGTCCAACGGCAATACTCCCGCCGTGTCGTGATCCGGTTCAACGCATTAATCCAGATTAGGATGCGTCCGGCCGCCCGACCAATGCGTTGGGCCGAGCATGCCGACGACCGTGATTCGATCGCTCCATTACCGGCCCGAGACGCGGGAGCTGGAAATCCTGTTCACCACCGGCCGCGCCTACGTGTTCCACGACGTGCCGCCTGAGGCCGCCGAGGATTTCCGGGCGGCGCGCATCAAGGGCCGGCATTTCAACGCGCGGATCCGCGGCCGCTACCGCTTCAGCGAGCGGCTTTCGGAGCCGGCGCCGCCGGCTTGACCGGGACGGGCCGGGGCGGGCGGCAGGCCGGCAGCTTGAGCTGCGCGGCGTCGGCGCAGCGGCGGGCCTGGACGTCGCCATTGGGGGCGATGAACAGCGCCCAGTCGCCGCTGTCGGTGCAGCGCACCGTCCACATGGCGAGGTTGCGATATTCCTGCTGGTAGGCGCCGCCCTCGGCCTTCTTGCAGCGCTGGCCGTTGTCGCGCAGCGCCCGATAGAGGCCGAGGTCGCGGTAGAGCGGCGTCATCCCCTTGAGCTGGTCCGACATCGGATTGGCGGCGCGGACCTTCGTGACGTTGCCGGCATCGTCGCCGCCGCTGCCGCACGCCGCCAGAGCGAGCGAGAGGAAAACCGCCATCGTCCTGCCGTGCCGCATTGGAACCTCCTTGTGCCTCGTCACTCGTCAACGGCGTGGACGAAGCGCTCGTTCCCGACGAAGCCGAGCCGCTCGACGCCGTGCTTCTTGACCGTCGCCAGCACGCGGTCGAACGCCTCATAGCGGGTCCCCGCCTCCGCCTGAAGCTCGAGCACGCCGTCGTCGGAATGGGTCGCCATCAGGCCGTCCAGCTTCTCCGGCAACGCCGCTTCGGCGAGGGCCGCGCCGTCCCACGACAGGCGGCCGGCGGCGTCGAGGGCGAGGCGGTGCCTGGCCGGCTGGTCCGCGCTGGCGGGCGGCGTCCCGACCGGCAGGTTGATCTTCACCGAATGGGTGGCGAGCGGCACGGTGACGATGAACATGATGAGCAAGACGAGCATCACGTCGATCAGCGGGGTGGTGTTCAGCGTCGCGATCGGCGCGTCGCCGATGTTAGCGAAAGTGCCGCGCACGGCGATTCTGCGCATGTTGCCTCTCCCAACTATGTTACATGATAACGTAACATAGAGCGTAACCGACCGCAACATCTGCGTGAGCCCGGCCGGAGGCGCGCGTCGGGAGCGGCGAGGCCGGCCGGGGGGCGGGGGGGGCGGATTCTCAGTAGGTGTAGATGCGCCAGGCCCGATCGGCGCTCCGGCGGGCGCGGCGGAGGGTGACGCGCCCGGCGCTGCCGAACGGCTTGCCGCCGACGAACCGCCCGGTGATCATCACCGGCACCTCGACGAACTCGAAATCGCCC
>JBJMTY010000275.1:0-3404 GCA_045811445.1 Allosphingosinicella sp.
CTGGGCCCCGGCCTTCGCCGGGGAGCTCAGACGGCCGGCCCTCCGAACAAGGCCAGCCAACCGACCAGCACCGTCCAGTGAAGGACAACCGCCGGCCAGATCGAGCGAGTCGCGAGCACCAAGCGGGCGCAGGCGAAGCCGAGCGCGAAGCAGGCGGCGAGGAACCAGAAGGAGCAGGCGAGGCGCGCCCAGGGCAAGGGGCATTGATCGGCCCACAGCCAGTGGCAGGCGAGGCGCTGCAGCGGATGCCAGAGCGTGAACAAGGCCGCCGAGAGCGCGGCCGGGCCGAGCGCGCTGGTGCCGATCGGCGGCGGCTTCAGCAGCACGCCCCGGAACAGGATCTCCTCGCCGAACGCGAGCGCGAGCAAAGCGGCGAGGCCAAGCGGCAGCCCCAGCGACGCGGGCACCGGGCTCGTGTGCAGGAAGCCTCCCAGCCAGGCGAGGATGGCGAGCGCCGGAACCAGCCACAGCGCTTCCGCGGCGGCCGCGCCCCATTCCTTGGCGCCCGGCCAGGTCGCGAGCAGCCGGCGCAGCCGCGCGCCGAGGCCTTCGCCGCGATAGGGCGGCGGCGGGATGACCGGCGGCTTGGGTCCCCACGCTTCCTCGACCTCGAAATGCTCCGGCAAATTGACCGGCCGGTAATCGGGAAGCTCGGCGATCCGCGCCAGGAGCGAGCTGTGGACGAGGAACGGCGTGTCGGAAGGCTTGCCCTGCCACGGCCGGTTGGGGATCGGCCGCGGCTCCGCCCAGGGGATGTACAGGCCGAGGAAGGCGATCCGCCCCGGCCATTCCTTGAACTTCGCCAGCTTGGGGAAGATTTCGAGCAGCCACCAGGGACCGGTGAGCGACTGGTGAAGCTCCCCTTCCGGGCTCGGGGGCACGTAGGGGAAGCGGTTGCCTTCGTCGGGCGCCACGGCGCCGCCGGTCAGCCAGGCCAGCATCTGCTGGTCGATCGCCAGCCCGGCCTCGGCCGCCTCGCCGATCATCCAGAGCAGGGGATATTTGGAAAGCGCACTTTGCGCCTCGGGATAGCCGCCGCCCACGTCGGAATGGACGCCGGCGAACCAGACCTGGCGGATGTCCTGCGGCCGGTCCTTCGAGCCATCGTAGGGGTCGGGCTTGAACGGCTGCGGATCCTGCCAATGGTTGACGCGGAACATGCGCCGCTTCTCGTCGACCGAGATGGCGTGACGGAAAATCTCAACCCGCGCATTCTTGCGGGTGAAGGGCAAGGTCAGCGGCCAGGGCAGGAACAGCAATTTCGCGTTCGGCGTCAGCACGGACGAGACCGTGTCCCACACGCCGACAAAGCGGATGGTGACCAGCCGGCTCCCCGCCACCCGGGCGAAATCGCCGCCGACCTTGAAATCGCCGGTGTCGCCCGATTTCTTGTAAGCGACGAGCGCGTAGCCGCACAGATTGGCCTGCTCGGGACGGAGCAGGCCGATCAGCCGGATGAAGCCCGCCAGAACGCGGGCGGTGTAGGCGCCGCGGCTGAAGCCGAACAGAAAGATCTCGTCGCCCTCGCGCCACGTCCGGCACAACCAGGCATAGGCCCTGAGCACGTTCTCATCGAGGCCGAGGCCGACCGCGAGGCCGAGAAAACCCCGCACCTTGACGCCGAGCTGGCGCCACCAGCCGGGCTGGCCGATCGTGCCGACGCCGGGATCGTAATAGACGAGCTGCCCCTCGCTTTTGTCGAGGCAGCGGTAGAGCTTGAGCACGTTCGACAGGTTGACGCCGATCTCGTTGCCCGTGCCGTCGAGGCACACCACCAGCCGCCGCGGCCCCGGTGCTTCGCCTGCTTGCGTCGCCATGCGCTTTTTCCCCCTGCCCCGCGGCGATCACAATGGATATCCAGCCTCATGTCCAGCCGAATCCTCATTGTCGCGGCGTCGGCCGCGCTCGCCTGTCCCGCCGCCGCGCGGGCCGCCGAGCCGCTGCGCGATTATTGCCCGGACCGGCCCGGCCTCGGCACCCCCGCCTGCACGATCGACAAGGGCCACGCCTCGCTCGAGATCGGCCTTGCCGACTGGACGCTGGAGAAAGCGGGCGGCGGGCGGACCGACAGCTGGACCTTCGCCGACACCCTCGTCCGCTACGGCCTCGCCGACCGGCTCGAAATCCAGCTCGGCTGGACGGCCTACGGCATGGTCCGCGAGCGGATCGGCGCCGGGCCGGCGACGCACGGCGGCGGCGCCGGCGACGTCATGCTGGCGCTGCGGCACAATCTGGCGAGCCCCGACGGCTCGGGCTTCTCGGCCGCTTTGATGCCTTATGTTGGGCTCCCGGCCGGCGGCCGCGCGCTCGGCGCCGGGACGTGGAGCGCGGGCCTGCTCCTCCCGGTCAGCTACCGGCTGGCGGGCGACGTCCAGCTCGACTTCACGGCCCGGGTCGAAGCCGCGCCCGACGAGGACCGTAGCGGGCGCCATCTCGCTTTTAGCGGCATCGCCGGGCTCGACCTGCCGCTGGGCGAGCGCCTCGGCGCGACGCTCGAGCTGTCGGCGCAGCGCGACCAGGATCCGGGCGGCCACGCGACGCAAGTGGCCGGCGGCCTGTCGCTCGCTTTCATGGCCCGCCCCGATTTCCAGCTCGACGCCGGCGCGAATTTCGGCCTGTCGCGGGCGGCGCCGGACGCGGAGCTCTATTTCGGCATTGCCCGCCGCTTCTGAGAATCAGCTCGCGCGGTCGTGGGCGGCGTCCATGTCGGCCGCGCCGCACTCGGCGGCGCCGGGTACAGGCTCGTCTTCCTTACGCTTGCGGTTACCGGTGACGCCGTTCGCCTGGCGGGGCGGCTCGGGGACTCGGCCTGGGCCACCGTCCTGTTCAGTCATGTCTCGCACTCCTTCGCCGCGTCGAACGTGCCGGCGGCGCGAAGGTTCGGCTCTAGATCTTCACCTGGCTGCCCATCTCGACGACGCGGTTGGGCGGCAGGCCGAAAAACTCCATCGGGCTTTCCGCGTTGCGCATCATCCAGGCGAACAATTTCTCCCGCCAGATCGCCATGCCGCGCACGTTCGAGGCGAGCGGCGTCTGGCGCGACAGGAAGAAGCTGGTTTCCATCATCTTGAACGGGAAGCCGCAGGTGCCGATGCGGGCCAGCGCCTCGGGCACGTTCATCTCCTGCATGAAGCCGAAATGGAGGACGATGCGGTAGAAGCCGTGGCCCAGTTCCTCGACCTCGATCTGCCGTTCCTCGCCGACATAGGGCACGTCCTCGATCCGCACGGTCAGCAGGATCACCCGCTCGTGCAGCACCTTGTTGTGCTTGAGATTGTGCAGCAGCGCATGCGGCACGCCGCTGGCCGAACTGGTCATGAACACCGCCGTGCCGGGCACTCGGGCGGCGCTCCCGGCGGCGGATTTGATGAAGATTTCCATCGGCAGGCTCGCCTCCTGCATCC
>JBJMTY010000276.1:0-27625 GCA_045811445.1 Allosphingosinicella sp.
GGGCGTCACGTCCCGCCCCGGGCCGTAGAGGTTCGCCTGGCGCACCGAGAGGGGATCGAGCCCGAGATGGGCGGCGATCGCGTCCATGACCCGCTCGATCGCCATCATCCCCTGCGGTCCCCCGAAGCCGCGGAAGGCGGTGTTGGAGACGGTGTGGGTCTTGAGCCGGCGGGAGACGATCTCGACGGCCGGAAGATAATAGCAATTGTCGGCGTGGAACATCGCCCGGTCGCTGATCGCGAGGCTGAGGTCGACCGTGGCGCCGCACCGGGCGGCGAGCGCGATCCTGATCCCCTCGATCCGCCCCTCGCCGTCGAAGCCCACGTCATAGTCGGCGGTGAAGTCGTGACGCTTGCCCGTCATCACCATGTCGTCATCGCGGTCGGCGCGGATCTTCGCGGGCCGGCCGGTCTGCGCGGCAACCACGGCGCAGGCGCCGGCGTATGCGGCGGCCTGGGTCTCCTTGCCGCCGAACCCGCCACCCATCCGCCGCACCTCGACCGTCACGTCGGCGCTGCTGAGGCCGAGCAGGACCGCGATCAGATGCTGGACCTCGCTCGGATGCTGGGTCGAGCTGACGACATGGATCTGCCCCGCCTCGCCCGGAACGGCCAGCGCGGCCTGGCCCTCGAGGTAGAAATGCTCCTGACCGCACATCGCCAGCGTGCCGGCGAGGCGATGGGCCGCGCCGGCGAGTGCGGCGTCGGCGTCGCGCCGCGCCATGATCTGCGGCGGCTCGAAATCCAGCCCCGCCTCGGCCGCCTCGGTGATCGTGACAAGCGCGGGGCGGGGTTCGGCCTCGACCTTCGCCAGGCGCGCGGCGACGCGCGCGGCGCGGTGGCTGTCGGCCGCCACGACGAACAGCGGCTGGCCAGGATAGAGGATCTCGTCCACTGCGAACAGCCGGTCGTCATGGACGACGGGGCCGACATTGTTCTCGCCGGGTATGTCCGCAGCGCTGAAGACCGCGACCACGCCGGGGGCCGTGCGGACCTCCGTCAGGTCGAGACCGGTCAGCCGCGCATGGCCGTCGGTCGCCAGGCCGAAGGCGAGATGGAGGGTCCCGGGCAGCTCGGGCAGATCGTCGACGTAGCGCGCGGTCCCGGCGACATGGCCCTCGGCGCTGTCGTGGCGGAGCGGCTGGCCGACGGCGTCAGACATCGAACAGGCTCTCGCGTTCGAGACCGAGACCCCGCACCAGATTGGCGGCCGCGGTCAGGCGGTACCCGGCCGATCCCCGGAGGTCGCTGAGCGGACGATAGTCCTGCGCCAGGGCTTGTGCGGCGACGGCGAGCGTCGCTTCGCACCAGCGCTTTCCGATCAGGGCCGCCTCGCAGGCCGGCGCGCGCGCGGGAATGCCGGCCATCCCGCCGAAGGCGATTCGCGCCTCGACGATCCGGTCCTCTTCCAGCCGGATGGCGAAGGCGCCGCACAAGGCGGAGATGTCGCTGTCGAATCGCTTCGACAGCTTGACGATGCGGATGCGGATGCCGGCGGCGGGCCGGGGAATGCGGATGCTCTCGACGAACTCGCCCGGCTGCCGGTCCTGCTTGCCGTAGGAGAAGAAAAAGCTTTCGAGCGGCATCGAGCGGCGCTCGCCGCCCCGGCGAAGCACCAGCTCCGCGCCCAGCGCGATCAGCGCCGGCGGCATGTCCCCGATCGGCGACCCGTTGGCGATGTTGCCGCCGATCGTACCGGCATTGCGGACCTGGAGGCCGCCGATGCGGCGGACCAGTTCCCCCAGGTCCGGGTGGAGCGCGGCGAGCGCCTCCTTCGCTTCCGAGTAGCGCACCGCCGCACCGATCGTCAGGACGTCGCCGGAATCCTCGATCCTCCTGAGGTCGGCGATGTCGCCGATGAAGATCGATGTGCCGAGATCCTTCAGGCCCTTCGTCACCCACAGCCCCACGTCGGTCGCGCCGGCGACGATCCGCGCGTCCGGGTGCTCGGTCAGCAGGGCCGCCAGCTCGTCGGAGGTCCTGGGGGCGAACCATCTCGGCCCCGCGCGGGCGGGAGCGATCGAGCGGAGGAGGGCGGCAGTGTCGCCGTCGTCGGCCGGCCGAGGCGGATTGGCTTCGCCCGCGGCCAGGATCGGCCCGTAGCCGGTGCACCGACACAGGTTGCCGGCGATCACGTCCTTGACCGAAGTGCCTTCCGTCCCCAGCGCGCCGATGCTCCGGCCGTACAGCGACATCACGAAACCCGGCGTGCAGAAGCCGCATTGCGAGCCGTGGCCGTCGGCCATTGCCCGCTGGACCGGGTGGAGCGCGCCGTCCCGCGACAGGCTCTCGACGGTCGCGACCGCCTTTCCGTCGATCATCGGCAGGAAGAGGATGCACGCATTGACGGCGCGCCACTTGACCGCATCGCCGTCCAGCTCGCCGACCAGTATCGTGCAGGCGCCGCAATCGCCCTCGGCGCAGCCCTCCTTGGTGCCGGTGCGACGGAGCGCGTAGCGGAGATAGTCGAGGACGGTGTCGGTCGGCGCGGGGTCCGCGACTTCAATTATCTTTCCGTCGAGGACGAAACGGATCATCGCGGCGTCCCCGCCGCGATCCAGGCGCCCAGCTGCCGGCGCTCGGCCGCGGTCATGCCCGTCGGGTTGCCGAGCGGCATGACCTGCGAATCGACCGCCACCGCCTTGATCCGCGGCGACGCGGCGCGGACATGCTCGTAGCTGTCGAAGGCGAGGCCGAGCGGCGGCGCGGCGAAAGCCGGGTTGATCGGATGGGGGCTGTGGCAGGCGGCGCAGTGGGCGGCGAGCAGCGGCCGGACCTGTGCGTAAGTGACTGCCTTTGCCTGAGGGCCGTTGGCGTCGCCGCTTCTTTCTAGCGTGACATAGGTGACGCTGGCGAGGGCAAGGATTGCGGCCACCGCGATCGTCGGACCGGTCGCCCGGCCGCGGCCGCGCAGGTTGAAGACGTGACGGACGGCGACTCCGGTGAGGCCGATGAGGGCGAGCACCAGCCACGGTCGCTCGGCGCCATAGGTCATCGGATAATGGTTGCTGATCATGATGAACAGCACCGGGAGCGTCATGTAATTGTTGTGGAGCGACCGCTGCTTGGCGGCGGCGCCAAGCGCCGGATCGGGTGTCCGCCCGGCGATCAGGTCGGCGACGACCTTGCGCTGGTTCGGTATGATGACGAGGAACACGTTCCCGACCATCGCCGTGCCGATGATCGCGCCGACGTGAAGATAGGCCGCCCGCGCATTGAACAGCTGGTCGAGCACGTAGGCCGCCCACACAAGCGCGGCGAACCAGAACACGCCCAGCGCCAGGTTGCTCGCGCCCGCCGGCGAACGGCACAGGCCATCATAAACCAGCCACCCCAAAGCCAGCGCGGCGAGGCCGATCGCGATCGCCGCGGCGGGGCTGAGCGGCGCCTTCGCCGGATCGATCAGGAAGCTCTGCGCGCCGACATAATAGACCAGCACGAGCAGCGAGAAGCCGCTGAGCCAGGTGGAATAGGCCTCCCATTTGAACCAGTGCAGATGGTCGGGCATCTTCGCCGGGGCGACCTGGTATTTCTGGTTGTGATAGAAGCCGCCACCGTGGACGGACCAGAGCTCGCCCGAGGCATCGCCCTCATTCGGCTTGGTCAGGTGATTGTCGAGCCAGACGAAGTAGAAGGACGAACCGATCCAGGCGATGCCGACCGTGAGGTGCAGCCACCGTATCGCCAGGTTCAGCCACTCGGCGAGGTGAACGGCCATCCTTTAGCTGCCCCGGTAGGTCGAGTAAGCGTAGGGCGAGACGAGCAGAGGGACGTGATAGTGCCCGCCTTCGCGGGCGATGCCGAAGTCCACCGTCACCTCGTCCAGGAAGGGAGGATCGGGCAGCGCGACGCCCAGGTCCTCAAAGTATCGCGCGACCGAGAAGCGGATCGCGTATCGCCCCGGCGCCAGGCCGGCAGGAGCCAGATCGGGGCACCGGCCGTCGCCGTCGGTCGTCCCCCGCTTTATCTCCCCGTAGGGTCCGCTCAGCACCACCGTCATGCCGGCCGCGGGGCGTCCGTGCATCGTGTCGAGGACGTGTGTGGAGAGGGTGTTCATGAATTGGCCTCCAGCCGCAATCGGACGATCTTGCCGATCTCGTCGAGCGCGGTGGCGATCTCCGTGTCGCGATCGTTGGCGAGGCGGCGCTCCATCGCGGCGAGGATGCCGGCCTTGTCGGTCAGACGCACGCAGATGATGAAGGGAAAACCGAATTTCTCGCGATAGGCGGCGTTGAGCGCGTGGAATCGCTCGAACTCGCCTTGCGTTAGCCGGTCCAGTCCGGCGCTGGCCTGCTCGGCGGCGCTGGCTTCGGTGAGGGCGACAGCGGCCTTGCCGGCGAGCTCGGGATGCGCTCGGATCAAGGCGAGCTGCTCCTCGGGAGCGGCGTCGTAGACCACGGCCATCAGGTCGCCGTGCCGGTCGCCGGACGACCGGCGCGCATCGGCGCGCGCCTCCACCCACGGCGAACGTTCGAACAGCGCGCTCATGGTCGGGGCCGCCCGATCAGCCGCAGCCGGCTGACGCCGCCGTCCGGGACGATGTTCAGCCGTACGAAGCGGACGGCGCCAAGATCGGCGAGCTCTTCCCGAAAGACGTGGACCCTGTCCGCCTGGAGCTTCGCTTCGGGCAGCAGCACGGGCCAGCTCTCCGAAGCCGCCGCGATTTCCTCCGGCGAGCCGGCCGCGGCCGGTGCCGCCTGGAGGAAGCAGCGGTCCGGATAATTGCCTTTGAAATGGGCGGTATCGACGACGACTTCGTCGATCAGCCCGCCGGCGCCGAGTTCGAGCACCGCCCAATCGTGCCCGGGCTCGCGCCGGCGCCTCGTCTCCCAGCCATCGCCCATGTCGGCGCCCCGGCCCGGCGCGGTGAGATTTTCGATGCGGCCGTAATGCTCGTCGTTGGCGATGATGCCGCGGCCGCCATTTTCCATCGCCAGCAGGTCGATGCGAGCGCCCGCATCGACCATCGCCCAGTCCTTGGCCACTTTGCCCCAGACCCGCAGCCGCGCGACGCCGCCGTCCGGAAAGATGTGCAGGCGGACGTGGCTCACCGGCTCGCCATGCTCGACGGGCACGTAGACGCGGTCGTCTCCCTTGAGAGCGAGGCGCGCAGTGACCTTCTTCCAGCCCGCGCCCTCGTCCGGGATCGCCCTGTCGCTGCGGCAGACCTCGATCTCCGCGCCGGGGGGGTAATTGCCGGTGAAATGCCGGGTGTCGATCTCAAAGCCCGCGACGACCCCCGGCACGCCCAGCCTCACCACGCACCAATCGTGGCCAGGCGTCCGCTTGCGTCGGCTCTCCCACCCGTCCATCCACTTGCCGTTCTCGTCATATTTGCCTGGAACGAAGACTGGCTCGGCGGGATCGATCAGCCGCGCCTTGTCGGCGAAGAAATCGTCGGTCGCACAGACGACCTTGGCCCCCAGGCGGGGCTGGGCCAGATCGACGTGATGGCGGCGCAGCGCCTCGAACATCTCAGCCGGCATGCGGATGCTCGGCGCGCCAATGGCGTGCGATCTCGATGCGTCGGCAGAACCAGACATCCTTGTGGCCGAGAGCGTGGCGCAGGAACCGCTCGAACCCGGCGAGCTTGCCGGGCCGGCCGGCGAGCCGGCAGTGGAGCCCGACCGACATCATCTTCGGCCGCTCCTCCCCTTCCGCATAGAGGATGTCGAACGTGTCGCGCAGATATTCGAAGAACTGTTCCCCCGTCTGCATGTTCGCGGAGGCGAAGCGCATGTCGTTCGTCTCCAGCGAATAGGGCACGATCAGGTGGCTCCGCCCCGCCACGTCCGTCCAGAACGGCAGATCGTCCGAATAATCGTCGGCGTCGTAGAGGAAGCCGCCTTCCTCGGCGACGATCCGGCGCGTGTTGGGGCTGGTGCGGCCGGTATACCAGCCCAAAGGGCGCTCGCCGGTCAGCCGGGTATGCACCTCGATGGCGCGCTCGAGGTCGGCGCGTTCCTCGGCTTCCGGCACCGACTGGTAGTCGATCCACCGCCAGCCGTGCGAGGCGATCTCGTGGCCGGCCTCCAGGAAGGCCTCGACCACCGCCGGGTTGCGCTTCATCGCCAGCGCCACCCCGAACACCGTCACAGGGACGCCGAAGCGCTCGAACAGCCTCAGCAGCCGCCATACCCCGGCGCGCGATCCATATTCGTAAATCTGCTCCATGCTCATGTGCCGGGCGCCCTGGACCGGCGCGGCGTTGGCGATGTCGGAGAGGAAGACCTCCGAGGCCGGGTCGCCGTGGAGGACGTTGGCCTCGGCGCCTTCCTCATAGTTCAGCACGACCTGCACGGCGATGCGGGCCCCGCCCGGCCATCGCGCGTGCGGCGGCATCCAGCCGTAGCCGGCCAGGTCGCGGGGATAGCTTTCGTCGCTCAATCGGACCGCCTATCTCGTCATGCCGGGCCCGACCCGGCATCCACCTTTTCTTTCGCAACGGCTAGGAAGAAGGTGGACCCCGGGTCAAGCCCGGGGTGACGAGGCCGGCTGCACTGGCCGGAGCGAAGGAAGACCGATGCGCGAGATGAACCCGGAGCCGCTGATCGCCGAGGCCTTCGCGCCGTTCGGAAGCGTGATCGAGGCGTCTGACGCGGCGGTGAAGCTCGACATCAACCAGGGCCATGCCGTCCGTTACGACCGCCTCGCCGACATCGACGTCGCCGACGGCGGCGGCACCGCCATCGTCAGCCTTTTCCGGGCCCGCCCTCTCGCCGAGCTGGTGCTGAAGACGTTCGAGCGCCATCCGCTCGGCAGCCAGACCTTCGTCCCGCTGAGCGGCCGCCCCTATCTCGTCGCCGTCGCCCCGGCGGGCCCCTTCGATCCCGCCGCCATCCGCCTCTTCCGAACCGAGGGCCACCAGGGCGTCCATTACTGGAAGGGCGTGTGGCACCACTTCCTCCTCGTCCTCGACGAAAGCGACTTCCTCGTCGTCGACCGCGCCGGGCCGGGCGACAATTGCGAGGAGGTGGAGCTCGCGCCCGGTGACGAGATTTGGGTGCGCCAATGATGTTCACCAAGCGCCTGCGCGAACCTGTCATGCGCGGCGAGATTACCTGCAGCGTCCGTATCTGGCAGAGGCCGCACGTAAAGGTGGGCGGCCGCTATCCGCTGGGGCCGGGCGCAATCCACGTGACCGCGATCCGCGAGATCGGCCTTGCGGGGGTCACCCCGGAGTTGGCGCGCCGCTCGGGCTTCCTGGGAGTAGTCGACCTCCTGAAGGTGGCCAAGCATGGTCCTGGCGAGAAGGTCTATCTCGTTGAGTTCGAATATCGGGATGAACGCCGTCGCGGCGACTAGCCTCCGGTGTGCCGTTGCCACTTGGCAAACCGTTCACACAGATTCCGCAAACATTTTCATACGGTTTGGCACCGTTTGGCCATCTTCCCCGAATAGTTGAAACAGTATTGATATATGGTCTGAAACGGTCCATAGACCGGCCATCTCGCGCGAATCGGTGCAATGGAATGAACGCAGAAAAGAATTTGTTATGACCAACCGTTTGAAGGAAATGGGCGAGAGCGCCGCGTGGCACCTGATGGTCAGCGCGGCGCTCGAAGGCGCTAGGAAACAGGGCTACTCGCTTAAGCGTCAGCCGGGGCGCGGCTTATCCAACACCTACGAGATGACCAAGGATGGCAAGACGCAGGTGGCAAGCGTTCGCACCACGCGTGACCGCTACATCGCATTCCCGCCGCTCGATGGGGGCAAGCGGTGGAAGACTCTTGACGATGCGGACGTAGTTCTCGTCAGCGCGGTCGATGATCCGGCGAACCCGCAGAACGTAGACGTGCATCTGTTCCCGGCCGCGGAGGTGCGCAAGCGGTTTGATGCGTCCTACGCCGCACGCATCGCGAACGGGCACACGGTGCGTGACAATTACGGTATGTGGGTGATGCTGGATAAGGGCGACGGACAGGTCATCAGCCAAGTCGGCCACAGCTTGGCGCTTGATTACCCGCGTATCGCTCACTTCACGATCGACGAACTGCAGGCGAGCGCCGACCCTGACGTGCGGAAGATGGCCAACGAGACGCCTCTGGTCGAAGAAGAAGCCGGGGTTCGCGACGTTCAGGTCGAAGGTCCGCCGCTCAGAACGGTCGCTGATGTGCTGGCGTTTGCCCGCGATAAGATCGCCACCCTGAGCGGGATGCCCCCAGACGCGATCAAGCTGGACCTCAAGATGGGAGTGTGATGAGGCCGATTAAACTAAAACCTATGACGGCGGGCCTTCGTGCCCGCCTTTTTTTCTATGCCCGCCCAGCAAGCGGCATGCCTTTGCGCCGCGTCTCCACTCACCCCGCCGACAGCCAGACGAAGCGCGCGATGAACAGCGCCGAAAGCAGAAGCAGCAGCCAGTCTGTTCGCGTGATCCTCCCCCGCAGCAGCTTGAGCAGTGCATAAGCGGTGATGCCGAACGCCAGCCCGTTCGCGATCGAGAAGGTGAGCGGGATCAGGGCCAGGGTGAGGAAGGCCGGGATGGCGATCTCCGGATCGTCCCAGGCGATGTCGGCCAAAGGCGCCATCATCAGGGCGCCGACGAGGATCAAAGCGGGCGCGGTGGCGGCCAGCGGGACGATCTGGGCGTAGGGCGCGGCGAACATCGCCGCCAGGAACAGGAGGCCGGTGACGATCGCCGTCAGACCGGTGCGCCCGCCGGCCTGGACGCCGGCGGCGCTCTCCACATAGGACGTGACGGTGCTCGTCCCGGCGAGGCTGCCGAAGATCGTGGCGATGGAATCGGTGAAGAGGATCCGGTTGAGCTTCGGAATCCGCCCGTCCTCGCCGATCAGCCCGGCGCGCCGCGTCACGCCGACCAAGGTGCCGATATTGTCGAACAGGTCGACGAACAGGAACACGAAGAGGATCTCGAACAGGCCGAGGCCGCGGCTGCCCGAGAGGCCGAAGACGCCCGCGAGGTCGAGATGGAAGGCGGTCTGCGAGATCGCCGTCAGGTCGTAGGGCTGCGGCTTGAAGTCGACGAGGCCGAGCGCCCAGCCGGCGAGACTCGTCGCGACGATGCCGATCAGGATCGCGCCGCGCACTCTCCACGCCGCCAGCGCCGCCGTCACCACCAGCCCGAACAGGGCCAGCGCCGCGCCGGGGGCGTGGAGGTCCCCCAGGGTCACCGAGGTCGCCGGGCTGGTGACGACGATCCCCGCATTCTTGAGACCGATCAGCGCGATGAACAGGCCGATCCCGCCGGCTACCGCCGCGAACAGATGCGGCGGGATCGCGGCGATGATGAGCTGGCGCACGCCCGCGAAGGTCAGAGCCAGGAAGGCGACGCCCGAGATGAACACGCAGCCCAGGGCGACCGGCCACGGCACCCCCATCGTCTGGACGACGGTGAAGCTGAAATAGGCGTTGAGCCCCATCCCCGGCGCCAACGCGAGCGGAACGTTGGCGTTGAGCCCCATCAGAATCGACGCGAATCCGGCGGCGAGGCAGGTCGCCGCCGCGACCGCCGCCACGGGCATGCCAGCCTGGCCGAGGATGGCCGGATTGACCAGCACGATATAGGCCATGGTCAGGAAGGTTGTGACGCCCGCGAGGATCTCGGTGCGCAGGCTGGTGCCCCGGGCGCTGAGCTCGAAACGCCGCTCAAGCAGACCGACCCGCTCTGTCCCGGGCTCGATGGAACTGTCGACATCGCTCATTCTCCAGGCGTAACCGAACCATGCCTCAACGCAAGTATCGCACGCCCGCCAGAAGCGCCTGGTGGACTCCTCCGCCGGCGATGGGTTTAAGCACCCGAACCGCAATCCACATGCCGGAGCAGCGCGATAATGGATCAACCTGAACTCACGATCGACGCTAGCCTGCGTAGCTTTGTCGAGCAGGAGGCGCTCGCAGGAACCGGGATAGACGCCGACCGGTTCTGGAGCGGCCTTGCGGGCCTGGTCGAATGGTTCGAGCCGATCAATCGCCGCCTGCTCGGCGTGCGCGACAAGCTCCAGCGAGAGATCGACGAGCGGCACCGGCGCGAGGCCGGGCTGCCAGTCGATGCGGCGGGTGAACGCGCGTTCCTCGAGCACATCGGATATCTGCAGCCCGAGCCTCGCGCGTTCGCGATATCGACCGCAAACGTCGACGACGAGCTCGCCGCGGTCGCGGGGCCGCAACTCGTCGTTCCCGCCAACAATGCACGCTACGCGGTCAATGCGGCGAATGCGCGCTGGGGGAGCCTCTACGACGCGCTCTACGGAACCGACGCGATCGCGCCGCGGCCCGCGGAGGACGGCGGCTACGACCCTGCGCGCGGCAGCGCCGTGATCGCGCGGGCCAAAGCGTTCCTCGACGACGCCTTTCCGCTGGCGGCGGGAACCCACGCGGAGGTCACCCGGTACCGCGTGGAGGGCGGCCAACTCGTCGCTGAGCGGGGCGGCGGGCCGACCGGGCTGACCGAGCCCGAAAAGTTCGTCGGCTTCCTCGGAGACCCCACCGACCCCGCCGCGATTCTCCTCCGCAACAACGGACTTCACGTCGAGATCGCGATCGATCGCGGCCGTTCGCCCGGCCGCGACGACCCGGCCGGCGTCGCCGACATCGTCCTCGAGGCCGCCGTCAGCACGATCGTCGATTGCGAGGATTCCGTCGCGGCCGTCGACGCGGCGGACAAGGTCCTCGTCTACCGCAACTGGCTTGGCCTGATGGACGGCTCGCTGGTGGCGCTCGTCGACAAGGGAGGGGTCGCGAAGGAGCGCAGGCTTGCCGGCGATCGGACCTATCAACGCCCGGCAGGAGGAACGCTCACCCTCCCGGGCCGCTCGCTGCTGCTCGTCCGCAACGTCGGCCACCATATCGCCACCGATGTCGTACGGTGGCGTGGTGCGCCGACGTCCGAGACGGTCCTCGACGCGGTCGTGACTACGCTGTGCGCGCTCCACAGCGGGAAAGGCTCCGGGCGAGCACCCAACAGCCGCCATGGTTCGATCTACATCGTCAAGCCCAAGCTGCACGGGCCCGACGAGGTCGACCTCGCCGTACAGCTCTTCGCCCGCGTCGAGCAAATCCTCGGCCTGGCGCTCAACACGATCAAGATCGGCGTCATGGACGAGGAGCGACGGACCAGCGCCAACCTCGCCGCCTGCATCCACACCGCGCGGGAGCGGATCGTCTTCGTCAACACCGGCTTCCTCGATCGCACCGGCGACGAAATCCACACGGCCATGGAGCGCGGCGGCGTGGTGAGGAAGAACGCCATGAAAAGCGAGGCTTGGCTGCAGGCCTATGAAGAGCGAAACGTCGGGATCGCCCTTGCCTGTGGCTTCAAGGGGCACGCGCAGATCGGCAAAGGGATGTGGGCTGCGCCCGACCGCATGGCGGACATGCTCGCGCAGAAGTCCGCGCATCCTGCCAGCGGGGCGAGCACGGCGTGGGTTCCGTCCCCAACCGCGGCGGTGTTGCACGCGCTCCATTATCATCAGGTGGACGTCGACGCCGTACAGACCCGTCTGTCGGAATCGCCCGCGACAGGAGGCATGGACCGGCTGCTGACGGCGCCACTCCTCGGCGACGCCACGCCTTCGGCCGACGATATCGGGGAGGAGGTCGAGAATAACTGCCAGGGCATCCTCGGCTATGTGGTCCGGTGGATCGACCAAGGGGTTGGCTGCTCCAAGGTCCCCGACATCCACGGCGTAGGGCTGATGGAGGATCGCGCGACCCTGAGGATCAGCGCGCAGCACCTCGGCAACTGGCTCCGCCACGGCCTCGTCTCGGAGGCCGAGGTGATGGACGCGCTCACGAGAATGGCGGTCGTGGTCGACCGGCAGAACGCGTCGGATCCGTACTACACGCCGATGGCGCCCGGCTATGAAGGCCCCGCATTCCTGGCGGCGAAGGACCTGATCTTCAGGGCGCGGGAGCAGCCGAACGGCTATACCGAATTCCTGCTTCATCACTGGCGGCGCGTCGCCAAGACGCGCGGGCACGATCGTCAATGACAATCGCCCCGACCGGCGGCTAGAGGCTTCATGCTCGCTCTGGCCCCCTTCTTCTTCGTCACCGCCTTGCTCTACGCTGCGGTGGGGTTCGGCGGCGGCTCGACCTACAGCGCGCTGCTCGTGCTGGCAGGCAGCGACTATCGCGCGGTGCCGGTCGTAGCGCTCGCCTGCAACATCCTCGTCGTGTCGGTGGGAAGCTGGCGGTTCGCGCGATCAGGGCATGTCGATTGGCGTCGGATCTGGCCGCTCCTCGCTTTGTCCGTCCCGCTGGCGTGGGTCGGGGGACGGCTGGCCGTGACGGAGCCGGTCTTCGTGGGGCTGCTCGCCTTGTCGCTCTTCGCCGCCGGACTGCTGATGCTCTGGCCGCCGCGTTGGCAGCGCGACGGGCCGCCGCGCCTCGCGTCCCCCTGGCTGCACGCAGCGGCGGGCGGCGCGCTCGGGCTCCTCGCCGGGCTGGTCGGGATCGGCGGCGGCATCTTCCTCGCGCCATTGCTCTATTTGCTGCGCTGGGGAACGCCGCGGGCGATCGCCGGCACCTCCGCGGTGTTCATCCTGGCCAATTCGATCTCGGGGCTCGCCGGGCAGCTCGCCAAGGATCAGGCGGCCGCCGGCGGGTTCCTGGGCGCGCACTGGCCGCTCTTTCCGGCCGTGCTTGTCGGCGGCCTGATCGGCTCGGTGCTCGGCAGCAGCCGGCTCGACCCCAAATATGTCCGCATCCTCACCGCTTTGCTCATTCTTTATGTTGCCGTTCGGCTGGGCATCCGCTTCTATGGTGAGACCTTGGGAGCCAGCGCGTGATCGACCCGTTCGGACGGACAATCAGCTATTTGCGGCTGTCGGTGACCGACCGCTGTGACCTGCGCTGCACCTATTGCATGCCGGAGCGAATGGCTTTCCTGCCGCGCGCCGACATGCTCGGCCTCGCCGAGCTCGACCGTCTGGCCGCGGCGTTCGTTCGCAAGGGCGTGCGCAAGCTGCGGCTGACCGGAGGGGAGCCGCTGGTGCGCCGGGATTTCATGGACCTGGTGGGCAGCCTGTCGCGGTTCCTGCGGAGCGGCGCGCTCGACGAGCTCACTCTGACGACCAACGGCACGCGGCTCGCGCACCACGCTGCCGATCTGGCGCGTTGCGGCGTTCGGCGGGTCAACGTCTCGCTCGACAGCCTCAAGTCCGAGACCTACGCCCGCATCACGCGCGGCGGCCGGGTTGAAGACGCCATTGCAGGCGTGGACGCCGCGCTCGCCGCCGACCTCAAGGTCAAGATAAACGCCGTCGCGCTTCGCGACGACAATCTCGACGAGCTCGTCGGCCTTGCGGCGTGGGCGCACGCGCGGGGTGCCGACCTCACCGTCATCGAGGTGATGCCGATGGGGTCGGTCGAGGCGAACCGCGCCGACCAGTTCGTGCCGCTGACCGAGGTCCGCCGTCGCTTCGAGCGCCGCTGGAGCCTCACCGACCTCGTGCGGCGCACCGGCGGACCCGCGCGCTACGTGCGGACCGACGAAGGTGGAACGATCGGCTTCATCGCGCCGCTCACCGGCAATTTCTGCGACGGCTGCAACCGTGTGCGGGTGACTTGCACCGGTGAGATGTATTTGTGCCTTGGCCAGACGGCGAAGGCCGATCTACGCACGCCGCTTCGCGCGTCGGCGGACGACGCTCTGCTCGACGCCGCCATCGACGCGGCGATCGGCCGCAAGCCCCATGGGCATGACTTCGCGATAAGCGCCGGGCGGCCGCCGGCGGTCGAACGGCACATGTCCGTGACGGGCGGCTGATGGCGACGATCCGTTTCCTCGGGCGGCTGCGGGAGGCTGTCGGCACGAGCGCGCTGACGGTCACGCTGCCGGAAGGCGTGCGCGACACGGAAAGCCTCCGCCATTGGCTCGGCGGCGATCATCCGGCGCTGCGCGAAGGTTCGATCAGGATCGCCGTCAACGCCGAGCTGCAGCCCGGCAGCGCTCCGCTTGACGAGGGTGACGAGATTGCATTCCTCCCGCCGATGAGTGGCGGATGATCCGCCTCCAGGCCGACCCGTTCGACGCCGGCCGTGAACTCGCGGCCTTCGCCGCCCGCGTCGCGGGCGCCGGCGCCATAGCCTCTTTCCTGGGTCTGGTCCGGGGCGAGAGCGGGGGCGAGAATGTCTCGGTCCTGGAGCTCGAATATTATCCGTGCCTTACCGGGCGCAGCGTCGCCGCGATCGGCGAGGACGCGCGCGGTCGCTTCGAGCTCATCGGGTTCGTCATCCTTCATCGAACCGGCGCGCTCGCGGCGGGGGAGCCGATCGTCTTCGTCGCGGCGGCGGCGGCACACAGGCGCGCCGCGTTCGAGGCGGTTGACTATATGATGGACCGGCTGAAGACCGAGGCGCCGTTCTGGAAACGCGAGCATGTGCCGAGCGGCTCTCGCTGGATCGAGGCGCGCGACGCCGACTTGAGGGACAGGGCGCGATGGGAGTGAGCACGAACGGCTTCGTTCCGGTTCGCATCGCGGTGCTGACCGTCTCCGACACGCGCACCGAGGAAACCGACACGTCCGGCTCGTACCTCGCGGCGGCGGTCGCTGCCGCCGGCCATCGTCTGGCAGCGCGGGCAATCGTTCCGGACGATCTGGGCACGATACGCTCGGCCGTGGAGGCGTGGATCGAGAATCCCGAGGTCGATGCAGTGATCAGCACCGGCGGGACCGGCCTCACCGGGAGGGACGTGACTCCCGAAGCGGTGGCGCCCCTGTTCGAAAAGGTCATCGAGGGTTTCGCGGTGGTGTTCCACAACATCAGCTTCCGGTCGGTGGGGCTGTCGACAATCCAGTCGCGGGCCTGCGCCGGCGTCGCGCGCGGCACCTTCATCTTC
Source organism: Allosphingosinicella sp. (assembly GCA_045811445.1). Lineage (GTDB taxonomy): Bacteria > Pseudomonadota > Alphaproteobacteria > Sphingomonadales > Sphingomonadaceae > Allosphingosinicella. Next base: position 14,806 of record JBJMTY010000276.1, read on the forward strand.
TGCCTTCCCGGCTCCGGCGGAGCGGTGCGGGACGGATGGGAGCAGGTCATCGCTCCCCAGCTCGATGCGAGGACCCGGCCGTGCAACCTGGTTGAGATCATGCCCCGGCTCCAGGAATGAAGGTGGCGGACGAACTCAGCCATTTCGACGACTCCGGCCGCCCCCATATGGTCGACGTCTCCGCCAAGGCGGAGACCGAGCGCTCCGCCGTCGCCCGCGGCCGCGTGAGGACGATGCAATCGACGCTCGATCTCGCGCTCGGGGGACAAGGCCACAAGGGCGACGTCATCCGGGTTGCGGAGCTGGCCGGAGTGATGGCGGCGAAGAAGGTCGGCGACCTCATTCCGCTCTGTCACCCGCTGCCGCTGACCTCGGTCGTCGTCGCCGTTGTGCCCCGGAGGACGCCGCCAGGGTTCGCCGTTACCGCCGAGGCCAAGACGGTCGGGCGGACGGGAGTCGAGATGGAGGCGCTCACCGCGGTCTCGGTCGCCTGCCTCACGCTTTACGATATGCTGAAATCGGTCGATCGCGGCATGCGCATCGACGCGATCGAGCTGGTCGAGAAGAAAGGCGGCAAATCGGGCGACTGGCGGCGGCAGGACCAATGAGCCCGATCCCGCTGGACGAGGCTCGGGCGCTGCTGCTCGGCGGCGTCGCAGCCGTCGAGCCCGAGACGCTGACGATCGGGCACTGCGGCGGCCGCACGGCCGCCGCGGACATCGTCGCCGCACGCGACCAGCCGCCGGCTCCCATATCGGCCATGGATGGCTATGCGGTCCGCGCCGCGGACGCGCGGATCGGAGCCATGCTGATGGTGATCGGCGAAGCGCCTGCGGGCGCCCCCTTCGGCGGCTCGGTAACGCCCGGAACGGCGGTAAGGATCGCGACCGGGGGAGTCGTGCCGACCGGCGGGGAACGGATCGTCGTGCAGGAAATCGTCGAGGCGCAAGGCGAGCGGATCCGGATCGCCGTCCAGCCTGCAGCGGCGAGCTTCGTCCGCGCCGCCGGCTGCGATTTCCGCGAAGGCGAGATCCTGATCCGGGCCGGCGAACTCCTCACGCCAGCGCGTCTCGGTCTAGCCGCCGCCGCCAATCTGGGGGCGCTTAAGGTTCGGCGGCGGCCCAGCGTCGCCGTGCTCCCCTCCGGCGACGAGCTGCGCGAGCCGGGCTCGTTGCTCCAGACCGGCTGCATCGTCAATTCCGCTGCCTATGCGCTGGCCGAGCTCATCACGGCCTGGGGAGGCGCCCCCGTCCTCCATCCGATCCTTCCCGACGACCGCGGCCGCTGCGAGGAGGCGCTTCGGACGGCCGATCTCGCGTCAGACATCATAGTCCCGCTCGGTGGGGCCTCGGTCGGCGAGCGCGACGTGCTGCGGCCGCTGATCCAGTCGCTCGGCGCCCAGACGCTCTTCGAGCGGATCGCCGTGCAGCCTGGCAAGCCCTGCTGGCACGCCCGCTTCGGCGATCGGCGGCTGGTCCTGGGCTTGCCCGGCAACCCGGCATCCGCTTTCGTCTGCGCCCACCTGCTGCTGAAGCCCCTCGTCTTCGCCCTGCTGGGCCGGACCGAACCTGAGCAGCCCCTCTTCGCCGCTCTGACCGTCCCTTTGCCCGAGGGCGGCGGCCGAGAGGTTTACTGGCGCGCCCGCCTCGGCGCCCGCCGCGACGGCCGCCTCTGGGTCGAACCCGATTCTCGCCTCGACAGCAGCCTGCAGGCACCGCTCGCCTCGGCTAACGCCTTGGTGCGGCGTCTGCCTCGTGCGCCTCCTGCCGCCGTTGGTGAGATCGTCGAGACGCTGCTGATCGGATCGCTGTAAAATGAGACGATGCTGGACACGCGATGATACTTTGGCCGCGTTCGCGGCCATTGCCGCGCTCGCGGCCCTCTTCATCGTCGGGCTTCAGGCAAGCTGAGGATTGACGGCCGGGCGAGAAGACGCCTGGATCATCGTCTCTGGAAAGCGACGGCGCGGAATCCCTGTGTCGCCGCTTGGTTTTCCCTGTTCCCGCTCACGGGAAAAACGTTCCGGAGGGGCAGAAAACCGCCGGTCGCGCGCCGTCGCAGGAGCCTGGGCGCGCCCTCTCCCCGCCGAATTCCCCGTAAGTTCCCGCAGAACAGGGAACTCACCTTGAAGACCGGTTCGCACCAGACTGCCCGCCGCGCCAGCCATTTGGGGATCGGTTTAGGCGCCCCTGACCGTGCCCCTCCGCCAAACCGGGCGTGCCCCCTGAGACGTCCCGCGACGCAAGAGCGCCAGCACCACGCGATTAGCAGTGTAGCTGTGCACCGCTCGGAGCGCGCCGTCGAGCGCGCCGAATAGCCTTGCAAATCGTTCTATTCCGATATATCGAAATACTATCTTGTCATGGAGACCGAACATGGATCCCTCACGCAGAAAAGAAATCGAGCTTCGGCATGGCATCGGCGATCCGGCCCCCTTCAGTGCATGGCGGCAGGCGGCCGGGGCGGTCGCCGATATCTTCACCGGCGGCGGCATCGGCCTCGATGGTCCGGGGCGCGCGCACGGCGGCGGGGGGCGCCGCGGCCGGATGTTCGGGCCGGGCGAGTTGCGGCTCCTCTTCCTGAAGCTCCTGGCCGGCGCGCCGCGTCACGGCTACGAGCTGATCAAGGCGGTCGAAGAACTCACCGGCGGCGCCTACGCGCCCAGTCCGGGAACCGTCTATCCGACGCTTCAACTGCTCGCGGACGAAGGCGCGATCGCGGAGCGGCAGGATGAAGACAGCTCCCGCAAGGCCTATGCCGCGACCGCGCAAGGAACGGACGAGCTGGACGCCCGCGAGGCGGAAGTGCTCGCGCTCATGCAACGCCTCGCCGGAGTCGCCCATGAACGGCGGGCCGGCACGCACCTGCAGGTCCAGCGCGCCATGGAGAATCTGCGCAACGCCCTGCGCCTGCAGCGACATCGCAACGCCCTGAAAGGCGAGACTCTGGACGCGATCGTCGATCTGATCGATGAGACCGCGCGCCGGATCGCACGGATGTGACCGCGCTTCGCGAGCGCGCTTGGCGCAAAGCGACGCTCGCGGACGCACGGCCCGGCACGTCACTACGACGCGCTAGAAGATCTTTCGCAAGCTCAGGTGGATCGATCGACCGATCGGGTCGAGGTAGGGCGCCTGGTAGTTGAACGGGGTCAGACCGGATTCATCACGGACGACCGGCCGGGTATCCAGAAGATTGACGATGCTTACTCCGATCTGCACGCCCTTGAGCCATTTCGAGGATCCGCCGTTCAGCCGGTCCTGGGGGTTCACGAAGAAATTGAGATCGGCCGTGACGGGGTAGGTGAAACGCAGCGTGGAGCCGGTTCCGCCGGTTTGGGTCGCGAGGCCGCGCACGCTCGTGGGGCTCTGCCATCGGACGTTGAGCCGGGCGCCGACTCCGCGCCTGAACAGGCCCGCCGCGAAGGTGAGCTCATGGCGTGACTTGCCTCCGCGGCTGTCCAGCGCGAACCCGTCCAGCAGGTCGAGGACGGGGCTTCCATCCCTTAGCAGCACCGTGTCCCTTACATGGTAGGTGTGATAGAAACTGAAATATACTCTGCTGATCGCGTTCTCGATCTCCGGCGGCAGCGGGGTGCCCGGCGGATTGTCGATGACCCGGGAATTGGGAGGCAAGGTCCCGGGTGGGATGGTTCCATCCGTGACCGGGCTGAAAATCAGCTCCGAACCGCCCGGCAGCTTTCCAAGGGAGTCGGTGAAATTCAGCCCCCAGCGCAGTTGCGACTGGTCCGAGCGCCGCAAGTTGACCGGGCTGGTATCGATGCTGAGCAGCCGGCCGGAGGAGTCACGGGTAAAGCGCTCAGGAAACAGATCCTGCACTTGCTGGGTGAGGATCGGAAAGGGCACGATCGGATTGTCGATCGCGATTCTGGTGTAATCAGCCACCAGGTCGATATTCTTGCCGCGAAAGGGCTTGATGGTGAACCCCAGGCCGAAGACACGGCGGTCGTCGGCGCGCAGGTTGCCATTGCCGCCGAATATCTGCGTCACGTCGACGGTCTCTCCGCGCGCATAATCGAAGGTGCGGAAATTGGGCGTCAGGATGAGTGGGGCGCCAAGCTGCTCGAGCAATGGCGCGTCGCGCTGCCTGGTCGCCGAAGCTCTGACCCGGATCGATTCGGCGGGCGACCAGTAGATCCCAAAGCCATAAGTGGACAGGGTTCCGAGATTCGTAAGCCGGTCAAAGCCGATTTGCGCATTGGCCGAGAGGTCGCCGAGCCAGGCCGAGCTCTTCGCGCGTCGATTGGCCAAAGGCACGTTCACGTTCGCGAAGACGGTGCCTTGATTCCGGGTCAACCGCACGGACTGGTCCGTGCCGGCGGGCCCAAGCCCGCTGCTGAACTGATTGTGGGCCAAGGCTGCACGCAGCGCAGCCGATACGCTTCCGGCCGGCAGCCTGAACAAACTGCCGGTCAATGAAGCATCCGTGGAGAATGCCTCAGCCACCGCATGCGCCCTGCCCTTCTCACCGGCGGCCTGGTCGCTATCGACGGAAGTCTCGTCGCTCGTTCTATGAAATACGGCCGTGCTCGTCCAAAGCCATTTTTTCACGCGGCCGCTCGATGTGGCCCCAAGGTTCGCGGCGAAAGTGTTCACGTACTGATGCAGGGGACCTGCGACACCCAAGCCGAATAGAGCTGTTTGTCGCCCCGAGGAAACGTCGCCCCTCACAGTTATCGGAATACCTTCAGAGATGTTGTTACTGAAGCTGCCGCCCAGGGTGAATTTGTGTCCTCCCGGAAGCAACGTTCGATATTGAGCCTCGCCGGATGCTCCGGGGGGCTGGATGATCCGCCGCTGACTTTCCAGAAGCTCTTCCGACCTCTCATACCCTATGTTCAACTTATATCGGGATCGACCGGCGATATGCAGGTATCGCCCGTTCAGACCGGCGATGTTTCGTCCTCCACCGGTGGGCAGATCATAGTCCAGGTACGCGCTTCGCGAATCGAACGGATCGAAGGTCACGACATTGATGACCTTTTGATCGGCGGGGTACCCGTACTGAAGCGCGAGCTCTTCAGGAAAAACCTCGAGCCGCTCGATCGCTTCGGTCGGATAGTCGGCAATCTCCTGGAAGTCGGAAATGCGATTGCCGTTCAGAAGAACGATCGGACGCTTCTCTCCGTGGCTGCTCTTCACCTCGGCACCCAAATCGGCGACGAGCTCGCCGATGTCTCGTGCCCCGTAGGCGCGGATATCGATCGGATCGAATCTTCGCAGCGGCGGCACGTTTCCGAGGACCGATCCACGAAGCTTCATCGCGGTGACGACGATTTCCGTGCCGCCGACGTCCCGTCTGACGGGCGCCGGCGTCGACCCGTCCAACACGCTGCGCATGGCCGGGTCGCTTTCCAGATCCTTCAGGACGCGTTCGAGCATCTCGGGGCTAAGCGGCTTGCCGTCCGGCGTGGTGATCGTGACGTTTGGAGGGATATGCGAGCCGACGGCCGGAGGCGCCGCATCGGGGAGCTGCCCAGCGCTTGGGGGCGGAGAACCGGCCGCAGGCGGCGGCGGCGTCGCGTCCTGCGCCTGGAGTGCGGTGGCGCCAATCCCCGCGAGCGGCAACAGGATCCGTCCGATCCGGATTGGAGCCATGTTCCCCCTCGACCACGTCCAGATCGCACGCGCCCCAGCGACTCCGGGGCGTTCAAGCAGCCGCTCTAATTCGCGCCAAGGCATTGATAACGCTTGTCCGAAGCGAGCCATAGCAGAAAGTCTCGGTTCAGTTCTTCCGGGTCGAATTGCCGGCCGGCGCCGGCTACGCGCGAGAGTATCCGCGATTCCAGCGAGACGCCCGTGCGTGAGGCTCGAGCGAGCTCGGCGAGGATCGCGGTCGACCCCGTTCGCGCCACGAGATATTCGGGAAAGGCGATGCTCATCGCATAGAAGGCCGGAGTGTCCTGCGAAACGGACGTCGAGCGAACGAAAGCGCGCGCGTCGCCGGCAGCCTGAGGAGCCGGTGCCGCCGCCGAGTCGGGATGCGCCATCGTCAGAAATCGATGGACCGGAAACAATGCGCCGGATGTGGACAAGCGCGAAGCCTCGCAACGTCGCCCCGCCTTCTGCTCCGGCGCCTCGAAAGCGACCGCGACCGACTCGTCGAGCCAATCGGGGGCGGCAGTGCCATATTCGCCCGCAACCGTCTCCGGGACGACATAGCGCCTGAACAGATCGTGCCCGATCTCATGCGGCAGGATGTCGTCGGGCGGATTCTTCCGCAGGTCGACCGTCCCGTGCGCGAAGGACCAGGGGTAGACCGGCAGCCCCGAGGGCGTGCTGTCCCCCCAGCGGTACTTCGTATGCCTTTTGTCGACGATCAGGATTTGCACATCGCTGATTTCGAGTATGTCTCGCGCCGAACGGCTGATCGCGTTCCCGGCCTTCGTAGCCGCGGGCACGTCGCGGCGATCGACTTGCAAATACCCGAAGCTGGTTCGAAGCGCCTTGCAGCACCGCGCTCCGCAAGCGCCGGCCTGAAAACCACAAGCGAGAATGAGGAGTATCCGAACCAGCCGGGCCGGATACCGCATGCTTTAAATCCTTTTGAGCGTGACCGGCAATATCACGGGCGCGCTTGTCGGCGTCATGCCGTGAGCGAACTTCACCGTCCCGACCAGAGCGTTCCTGGAGCCGTCCATCTTCAGATCGAAGTCGACAGCCGTTTTGGCCTTCAACGAGAAACGCAGATTCTTGCCGGCCACCGCCAGATTCAGAACGGGATTCCAGCCCTTATACTGAGGGTAGGTGTACTGGCCCGCCCAGGATCCGCCCGCAGCGGTGAACTTGAAGGTCCAGTTACCCGCCCCGAAGTCGCCGGCCCAGGAGCCTTCCAGTCCCTTGTTCTCACGAACCTGTGAAGTTGCCTGTTGAGGAAAGCTCGCAAGCATCAGCAGCGGCGCCAGCATGAGTCGCCCATAGATAAGATATTTGGAACTCATACATGCACCGCCTTCCTGATTCGCTCTTCCCGGACAACATAGAAGGTGACGCCGCGGCGGCTAGGCAATAGCCGCCGCGTCGCCCCAGAAGCGTCCGCTACTTAACGGACGCCGAAGATGTAATAGGATGTATAGGTAGTGACGACCGTCTCGCTGCCATCAGAATTCTCGATGATCGTGGTCGTCTCGGACCTGTAAACCGACTGCTTGGCAGCAGGCGAACTCGGCGCCGCGAGCGCGATCGAAGGACAAACGGTAGCCGCGACCAAGGCCGCTCCAATAACCAGTGACTTCACGATTTCTTCCCCTAATTGAATAGTGAAATTAAGCTAACCACGGCTTGAGCTGCTTGGAGCTTTCCGCCAAGCCGCATCATGGCGAACTTGGCGGCTAACGCAAGGATATTTTTAGCTTTTTTTTGCGTGCGAGAGGAGCTATTCACGCTCGACCAACTCGCGGTGGACTGTCGACCGGGCGAGGGCGGCTCACGTTAACTTGTCGTTGTGGATGTGAAACAATCGCCCATGTCCGCCGTTACTTGAAATTAAGTTCGCGACAGAAGCGCTCGGGGGTCGCGAGAGCGGACGCTGCGCGCCGCAAGCCAGCGAAAGGCGGCGGCCGCGTTGCCGCCGCGCTCGAGAATGGCCAATAGATCGGCCTTCGGCCCCGCCCTCAGGCTTTCGGTTCATAACCGAGACCAGGATCCACGTTTCAGACGTGTCCGTCTGAAACGATCCCGGCCTGGGGCCTTATCGAATTCGGCGTTGAGCCGAGAAATCCCCCTCCCCCACGGGGGAGAGGGGCCGGCGGCCCGGCTGAACGTCGGCTGTCCTACGCCACGACGATAAAGTCCGCCGGCGCAAGCGTCGGGAGGTTGCTGAGCGTCGCGATCAGCACCGCGGCGCCGCTGCCGGCCCCGTCGGCGTCCCAGAACAGATTGCCGTCGTCGGTGTCGTAGAGGAACTGGCCGGTCGTGCCGGTGGCAAGCGGGTCCGATCCGAACACCAGCGAGACCGGGCCGCCTTCGCTCAAGCCGCCGCCGAAGCCGCCGGCCGAGACCTGGATATGGTCGGCTCCGCTGACGAAATCGGTGATCCCGTCCGCCCCTTCCGAGGCGGAGGCGAAGCTGAACACGTCCGCGCCCGCCCCGCCGCTCAGCACGTCGAGGCCGGCGCCGCCGGCGAGCACGTCGTTGCCGCCCTCGCCGGTCAGATTGTCGGAGCCGTCGCCGCCCGAAAGCTGATCGTTGCCGTCGCCGCCGAACAGATTGTCGTTGCCGGTCTGGCCGTAGAGCTGGTCGTTGCCCTCGTCGCCCGAGATCGAATCGTCCTCGCTGCCGCCGTCGATCACATCGTCGCCGTCGCCGCCGTTGAGATTGTCGAGGCCGGCGCCGCCGTTGATGATATCCGCCCCGGCCTGGCCGAACACGGAATCCTGACCGCCGAGCGCGTCGATCGTGTCGGCGCCGACCGAGCCGACCAGGATGTCGTCGTCGGCCGTGCCGGTGATCGTCTCGCCCGCCGGGGCGCCGCCCGCGGGCGGATAGCCGGGTGCGAAATTGGCGTCGGTGAAGTCGCCCGCGTCGGTGTTCTGGAAGACGAGCAAGGTCTCCCAGCTCGCGCCGCCGGCGGCGCCGTCCTGGTCCCATTGCAGGAGGGTGTCGGCGCCGCTCTGCTGGAGGCGCAGGAAGCCCTGGTCGAACGGGTTGGAGCTGCCGTCCCAGCCGATCAGCAGGCTGAGCAGCGAGCCGTCGTCGCCGTCGAGCCGGATCCTGTCGCCGCCGAGCCCCGCCGTGAAGTCGGTGACGTTGATCGCCGCCGAGCCGAGGTCGGCATGGTCGAGCTCGATCGTGTCGCTGCCGGCGCCGGTGGTGATGATGCTGGCGGCGTAGCGGTCGACGAGGCGGATCGTGTCGTTGCCGTCGCCGCCGTCGATGGTCTGCGCCCCGTCGATCGAGCCGGCGACGATCTGGTCGTCGCCGAGGCCGCCGATCAGGGTGTTGACGCCGTTGAAGTCCGACAGGGAATCGCTGCCGTCGCCGCCGTCGAGCGTGTCGTCGCCCGCGCCGCCGGCGAGGAAGTCGTCGCCATTGCCGCCAAGGACGACATCGTTGCCGGCCTCGCCGCTCAGATTGTCCGAGCCGTCGCCGCCGGACAATTGATCGTCGCCATTGTCGCCGGTCATGACGTCGTTGCCGGCCTGGCCGAGCATCTGGTCGTTGCCGTCGCCGCCCGACAATTGATCGTCGCCATTGCCGCCGTCGATCGTGTCGTTGCCGGCCTGGCCGTTGAGGAAGTCGGCGCCGTCGCCGCCGTTGACGATGTCGGCGCCGGCCTGGGCGAAGACGATGTCGTTGCCGCCCAGCGCGTTGATGATGTCGTCGCCCAGCGTGCCGTTGAGGGTCTGGCCGGAATCGGTGCCGGTGATGGTCTGGCCGGCCGGCGCGGAGCCGTCGGGCGGATAGCCCGGGGCGAAATTGGCGGCGGTGAAGGCGCCGGCACTGGCGTTCTGGAAGACGACGAGCGTCTCCCAACTCGCGCCGCCGCTGGCGCCGTCCTGGTCCCATTGCAGCAACGTGTCCGTCCCGCTCTGCTGGAGGCGCAGGAAGCCCGAGCCGAACGGGTTGGAGCTGCCGTCCCAGCCGATCAGCAGGCTCAGCAACGCCGCGTCGACCCCTTCGAGCTGGACGACGTCGCCGCCGCTCCCGGGCGTGAAGTCGGTGACGACGACCGCCGCCGTCCCGACGTCGGCATGGTCGAGCTCGATCGTGTCGCTGCCGGCGCCGGTGGTGACGATGCTGGCGAAGCCGCGCGAGGCGATGCGGATCGTGTCGCTGCCGTCGCCGCCGTCGATGGTCTGCACGCCGTCGGAGGCGTCGGCGACGATCTGGTCGTCGCCGAGGCCGCCCGCGAGCACATTGGCGCCGAGCCCGCCGGTCAGCGTGTCGTCGCCGTCGCCGCCGGTCAGCGTGTCGTCGCCGTCGCCGCCGTCCAGCGTGTCGTCGCCGTCGCCGCCCGCGATCTGGTCGGCGCCGCTTTCGCCGAAGGCGATGTCGTTGCCGCCCTGGCCCAATATCTGGTCGTCGCCCTCGCCGCCTTCCAGCGTATCGCCGTCATTGCCGCCCTCGAGCAGATCGTTGCCGGCCTCGCCGCTCAGGAAGTCGAAGCCGTCGCCGCCGACCAGATGGTCGTCGCCATTGCCGCCGACGAGGCTGTCATTGCCCGCCTGGCCGGCCAGCGCGTCGTTGCCGTCGCCGCCGGCCAAAAAGTCGCCGTCATTGCCGCCGTCGATGACGTCGTTGCCGGCGCCGCCGTCGATGAAGTCCGAGCCGTCGCCGCCGTTGATCTGGTCGGCGCCGCCGAGGCCGGAGACGTTGTCGTCGCCGCCCAGCGCGTTGATCGTGTCGTCGCCGCTGGTGCCGGTCAGGGTGTCGTCGTCGTCGGTGCCGGTGATGTCGATGCCCGGATCGTCCTCGCCCAGGATGGTGATCGTCACGGTGGAGAGCGACTGGGCGCCATGCTCGTCCTCGATCGTGTAGCTGACCACCACGTCGACGGTCTCGCCAGCGGCGAGATAGTCGAAGTCGGTGCCTGGATCGAACTGGACCTGGTTTCCGACGACGGACGCGCTGCCCTGGCCGGCCGGCGCCGAGGCGGCGGTCACCGAGAGGAGGGCGCCGTGGTCGATGTCGCTGTCGTTGGCGAGCACGTCAATGAGGACGATCTCGTTCTCGCCGGCCGTGGCGGTGTCGGCGCTCGCGGTCGGCGCGTCGTTGACCCCGGCGATGTGGAACACCAATTGGCCGGTGTCGCTGCCGTCATTGTCGGTGACGGTGTAGGTGAAGCTGTCCTGGACGTTCTCGCCCTGCGCCAGCGCCTGGTCCGAGGCGAACAGGGCGTAGCTGTAGGTGCCGTCCGCGTTGAGCGTCAGCGTGCCGTAGGTGCCGGTGAAAACGCCCGCATTGACGTGCAGCGGGTCGCCGTCGAAATCATAATCGTTGGCCAAGACGCCCGCCGCGCCGCTGCTCACCGTGCCGGCGTCCTCGTTGGTGAAGACATGGTCGTCGCCGGCCACCGGCACGTTCCTGCCGCTGCCGATGTTGATGACGCGGTCCGCGAACACCAGCCGCTCGACATTGATCACCCGGTCGTGGCCGTCCGCCCCGGCGCCGCCTTGATGGAGGATGTGGAGATAGCCGCCGCTGGTGAAGAAGCTGTAATCGTCGATCGGCCCGGAATAATAAGCGATGTCGAAGCCGTTGCTGCCGTCGATCAGATCGTCGCCGGCGCCGCCGGTCAGGGAATCGTCGCCATTCTCGCCGTAAAGCTGGTCGTTGCCGGCGCCACCCTTCAGCACGTCGGTGCCGTTGCCGCCGAAAATGATGTCGTCGCCGTTGCCGCCGATGATCGTGTCTTTGCCGTTGCCGCCAGTGTAGATCGTCACGCCGAATTCCTCCCCGCTATTCGACGATCAGGCGCAGCAGATACCCGCATTTCCCGCGAAAACAGAGCTGAACAAAGCTGCAAAGACGCTGGCGCGGCCGCTCCCGATCTAATCCTGTTCTGCAGAACCGCTTGGACCCGAAGGGCGTAACAGCACATGCCCGCCCACCGCTTCTTGGCGAAGCGACTCGTCCCCCCGACGCTGCTTGAGGGATGAGAGTGACCCCCGCCAGGGCAAGTGTCCAGTGCCGATGGAAAAAGCCGCGCCCGCACGATCTTTCGGCGGCGAGACGCTCCCTCCGCTGAAGTCCGCCGCCGAAACGGGGATAAGGCCCGAGGGCGGAGCGCGGCGGCGGGGCCTAGACGATCGCAAGCTGCTTCGAGCGGGAGACGGCCGATCGAGACTTTCGGCGAGACCATCGCACTGACCCTCGGCGCCTTGCTGCCGATCATGAACCCGTTCAGCACGGCGCCTTTGTTCGTGTCGCTGACCGCCGGGTTCGACGCGAGGCGGCGCAACCGGCAGGCGCTGATGGCGTGCGTCTACGCCTTCTTCATCCTCGCCGCCTTCCTGCTGCTCGGCGCCGCGATCATTGATTTCTTCGGCATCTCGGTGCCGGGGCTGAGGGTCGCGGGCGGGCTGATCATCGCGGCGATCGGCTTCCGTATGCTGTTCCCCAAGCCGCTGGCCGCGCCGGATCCGACGGCGGACGGCGAGCCGCGCGCGCCCGACGTCGCCTTCACGCCGCTCGCCATGCCGAGCCTCGCCGGGCCGGGCTCGATCTCGGTGGTGCTGACCGCCGCCGCCCAGATCAGGAGCGGCCGGCCCGACGACTGGGTTCTGGTCTACGCCGCCGTCATCGCCGGCATGGTGCTGGCATTGGTCTTCTCCTGGCTGGTGCTGAGGGCGGCGGGCGTCATGGTCCGCTTCATGGGGCCGAGCGGCCTCGACGCCACCACCCGCATCTTCGGCTTCCTGCTGATCGGCATCGGCATGCAATTCCTGCTCACCGGCATCGCCGCCTTCTACGGCATCGCCCCCGCCTGACGCCGCCGCACCGGCATCGGCCCGTCGCCGTCGCCGTCGCCGTCGCCGTCGCCACGGCAGGCCTCGCCGGCACTACCCGTCATTCCGGCGAAGGCGGGACCTTTGCATAAGTGTCGGAATGTGATTCTCTTACCAGAGTCGGTGTGGAGGAGCGGATGCGTCGCGAGCTTGGTCAGGGGTCGTTTGCCGAGGCGTTGGTCCGGGGCGGGGGCAATGCTCGGCTGGATCGGATATCGGGGCTGATCGATTGGGGTCGGCTGGAGGATCTGCTGAGCGGGGTTTACAGCTCGGCGACGGGTCGTCCGTCCTACGGGCCGCTGGTTTTGCTCAAGGTGTTGCTTTTGGAGGGCTGGTACGGGCTCAGCGACC
>JBJMTY010000277.1:0-18839 GCA_045811445.1 Allosphingosinicella sp.
CCGCTTGTCCGGGCAACCAGCCCGGCCTGCGCATTCCTCCTTGCCGGCGGCCTTCTCCGGGCGATCCCGACCATTGCGGGTATCGAGTACGGACCCTAGAGCCGACGAAGCAAGAAGATGGATGCCGGATCAAGTCCGGCATGACGGGTTTGGAAGCGGCATGGATGCGTCGACCACTCAGGATCAGGACATCTGGCAGGTCGCCGGCCGCACCTTCGCCTCGCGGCTGATCGTCGGCACCGGCAAGTACAGGGATTTCGCGCAGAACGCCGCCGCCGTCGAGGCTTCGGGCGCCGAGATCGTCACGGTGGCGGTGCGGCGGGTCAACATCTCCGATCCCGGTCAGCCGGTGCTGATGGACTATATCGATCCGAAGAGGGTCACTTACCTCCCCAACACCGCCGGCTGCTTCACCGCCGACGAGGCGGTGCGGACGCTGCGGCTGGCGCGCGAGGCGGGCGGCTGGACCCTGGTCAAGCTCGAGGTGCTGGGGGAAGCCAAGACGCTCTATCCCGACATGATCGAGACCCTGCGCGCCACCGAGACCCTGGCTAAAGAAGGTTTCGAGCCGATGGTCTATTGCGCCGACGACCCGATCGCGGCGAAGCGGCTGGAGGAAGCCGGCGCGGTGGCGATCATGCCGCTGGGCGCGCCGATCGGCTCCGGCCTCGGCCTCCAGAACCAGGTGATGATCCGCATCATGGTCGAGCAGGCCAAGGTGCCGGTGCTGGTCGATGCGGGCGTCGGCACCGCCTCGGATGCGGCGGTGGCGATGGAGCTTGGCTGCACCGGCGTCCTCATGAACACCGCCATCGCCGAAGCGAAGGACCCGGTGCTGATGGCCCGCGCGATGAAGCTGGCGGTGGAGAGCGGCCGCTTGGCCTACCGCGCCGGCCGCATGGGCAAGCGCCGCTACGCCGACCCCTCCAGCCCGCTCGCCGGTCTGATCTGAGCGAGCCAGATCGTCGCATCGCCGCATTCCGGGTCGCGGACCCGGTGATCGACCGTCGCAAAGCCGTTGTCCTCGAGCAGCCGGCGATATTCGTCGGGGTCGAGGCTGCCGTGATAGAGCGGCTCGCCTTGCCATACGCCGATCGCTTCTCCCCGCGACCAGCCGCTGGTGAACATGAGCGCCCCGCCGGGCCGGAGGTGGGCGGCGAAACGGGCGAACATCGGCGCCTGGTCGGCCGGCGAGAGATGGAAGAAGCTGTGCCAGGCGAGGATGGCGTCGAAGCGCCGCCCGAGATCGAGCGCGCGCATGTCGCCGACGCGCCAGTCATGGTCCGGGAACCGCCGGCGGGCGAGGGCGATCAGCGACGGTGACGAATCGAGGCCGGTGAGGCGCGCGCCGCGTTCGATCAGATAGCGCCCGATCGGCTCGCCCATCCCGCAGCCGACGTCGAGCACCGACGGCGCCTCGGGCAGCAGCGCCAGGAAGCGGTCGAGCCACGGCTTTTCGAACAGGTCGCGCCCGCGCTGGCGGTCCCACGCGGCCGCATTCTCCTCGTAGAGCCCGACGATCCGCTCGTGCATCCTTCCTCCGTCCCGCCGGTTTATCGGCGCGAGGAGCGACATGAAGGATTTCGCGGCCCAGCGCGAGGCGATGATCGAGCGGCAGCTGGAGCGCCGCGGCATCGCCGACCGGCGCGTGCTGGACGCGTTCCGCGCGGTGCCGCGCGAGCTGTTCGTGCCGGAGGAGCTGCGCGACTTCGCTTATGAGGACGGCCCGCTGCCGATCGAGGCCGAGCAGACCATCTCCCAGCCCTTCATCGTCGCGCAGATGATCGCGGCGGCCGGCGTCTCGCCGGGCGCCAAAGTGCTCGAGATCGGCGCCGGCTCGGGCTACGCCGCCGCCCTCATCGGCCGCATCGCCGGGCAGGTGATCGCGGTCGAGCGCCACGCCGAGCTGGCCGCGCTGGCGCGGCGGCGGCTGGCGGCGCTCGGCTATGCCAACGTCCGCATCGTCCACGCCGACGGCAGCGCCGGACTGCCCGACGAAGCGCCGTTCGAGGCGATCCTCGTCGCCGCCTCGGGCAGCCACGTGCCCGAGGCCCTGCGCGCACAGCTCGCCGTCGGCGGCAGCCTCGTCATGCCGCTGGGCGGGCCGGACGCCGTCCAGACGCTGATCAAGGTGACCCGCATGAGCGAGACCGACTACAAGCAAGAGGATCTCGGCCCCGTCCGTTTCGTGCCGCTGATCGGCCGCGAGGGCTGGCGGGACGAGAAAGCGGCGGCCGCGACGCTCCCCGAGCTGATCCGCGCCGCCGCCGAGCCGCTTCCCGATCCGGACGACGCCGAGGCCTTCGGCGCCTTCTTCGACCGCTTCGCCGCCGCGCGGATCGTCCTGCTCGGCGAGGCGAGCCACGGCACCTCCGAATTCTACCGCGCCCGCGCCGCCATCACCCGCCGCCTGGTCGAGCGCCACGGCTTCAACATCGTCGCGGTCGAGGCGGACTGGCCGGACGCCGCCAGTGTCGACCGCTACGTCCGTCACCGGGCGCGGCGGGAAGTGGAGGAGCGCGCCTTCGAGCGCTTCCCGATCTGGATGTGGCGCAACGAGGACGTGGATGCCTTCATCCGCTGGATGCGCCGCCACAATCAGGGCCGCGCCTACGAGACGATGGCCGGCTTCTACGGGCTCGATCTCTACAATCTGTCGGGCTCGATCGAGGCGGTGATCGACTTCCTCGAGGAGGCGGATCCGGAGACGGCGCGGGTCGCCAAAAAACGCTACGCCTGCCTGGCGCCCTGGGCGCGCGATCCGGCCGCTTACGGCCGCGTGGCGATGAGCGAGGGCTATGGCCGCTGCGAGGCGGGCGCCGTGCAGATGCTGCGCGATCTGCTCCGGCGGCGCATCGACTGCCTCTCGGAGGAGTGCGACGAGTGGCTCGACGCCGCCGCCAACGCCCGCCTCATCGCCAATGCCGAGCGTTATTATCGGGTCATGTATCACGGCTCGGCGGAGAGCTGGAACCTGCGCGACACGCACATGTTCGAGACGCTCTGCCAGCTGCTCGATGCCAAGGGCCCGAGTTCGAAGGCAATCGTCTGGGCGCATAACAGCCATATCGGCAATGCCGCTCATACCGAGATGGGCCAGACCCGCGACGAGCTCAACATCGGCCAGCTCGTCAAGGAAAGGTTCGGCGACGACGCGCGGCTGATCGGCTTCGGCACCCATGCCGGCACCGTCGCCGCCGCCGACGATTGGGATGAGCCGATGGAGGTAAAGGCGGTGCGCCCCTCGCTCGCCGACAGTCATGAGCGGATGTCGCACGACGCCGGCGTGCCGCGCTTCCTCCTCGATCTTCGGTCCGGCATGGTCGGCGACGCGCTCGAACGGGCGCTGCTCGAGCCCCGGCTCGAACGCTTCATCGGCGTCATCTACCGGCCCGAAACCGAGCGCTGGAGCCATTATGCCGAGGCGGTGCTGCCCCGCCAATTCGACGCCTGGGTCTGGTTCGACGAGACCCGCGCCGTGACGCCGCTGCCGGGCGACCAGCGTCCCGGCGAGGACGAAACCTATCTGTTCGGCCTCTAGCCGCGCGCCCCACCCCGGCCTGTGGTCTAGATCCCCTGCGCCGCCGGCCTAGCCCGCCGCGACCGATGGCGGACGCTCGCCCGCCCGCCTAGCCCGGCGGCGGCGGAGAATGGCAGCATGAGCATGGATCCCAACGCGGTGATCGTCGAGGTGGAGGGCGGCAATGGCGATGGATGGCACAAGGACAGCATCCACCATCTGAGCGTCGAGCTGCACGCCCGCCTCGCCGCCGCCGACGGCATCATCCTCGCCGCATGGGAGCCGGTGTCGCTCTCCGCCGCGGCCGGCCTGCTCGCGCAGCGGCCCGCGCCGATCGTCCCGGTTCTGGTCGGCAACGAGGTGGCGGTGCGCGCCGCCGTCCAGTCCCTGTCCCTGCACGGCAACGCCCGGCCGATCCTCATCGAGCTGGAACGCGGCCACGCCGCGCTCGACCTGGCCAATGCCAGCCAGGACGACATCGTCCGCCTCGTCCGCGCCGCGCTGGCGGCCGCCGGCCCGCACCCGGAGGAGGACGCCGCGCCGCCCTCGGCCGAAGTGCTGGAGCTGCGCATCCCCCACACCCGCGGCGAACGGCCGCTCGGCCCCGGCGGCGACGGCCGGGTCGACATCAACGTCCGCCGGACGCTGCGGACCATCCTCGACTGGGCGGACGCGGCGACCGGGGTGCTGGTCGGGCTGTGGTCGGACCCGGCGAGCCCGGCTTTCCCGGTCCAGGGCCCCAGCTGGGCTGAGCTGACCGGCTCGCTCGACCGCCTCCAGGGCATAGACGACGCGCCGATGGAGGAGGCGCGGCGGCGGTTCGACGTCGTGCGCAACATGATCGCCCACGCCGACGCCGCCGCGACGCCGTTCGTGCGCCTGGCCAACCTGCTCCAGGGCGACGAGCTCGCGCTCAAGCTGGTGATGGTGGTGCTCGCCCCGGAGCTGGACCTGCGCTTCCAGCGCCTGTTCAGTGCGCTGCAGGACGATCGGGCGCGCCCTTATCCCTCGCTGGCGCTCGCCTCCGCGATCGTCGCGGCGGCCACCGAGGGCGCCAGCGCCCGCGGCATCCGCGCCCAGATCTCGGCGCTCGGCGCGCTGCGCGACTTCCGGATCGTCGAAGGCATGAGCGATACCTTGCCCCCCGCCGACGCGGGGCTGCGCATCGATCCCCACCTGCTCGACTGGCTCGTCTCGGGCCGGGAGGACCGGCTGGGTGCGGGCTTCGAGGCGATTCGCCGGCCCGTGGCGGAGGGCGCCGCGAGCCTGGTGCCGGAGGCGCGCCGTGACCGGATCGCGGCGGGGGCGCGGGCCGACGGGGCGGACGCAAGGATCCTCACCGGTTCCGATCCCGGCTGGATCGGGGTCGAGGCCTCGGCGCTGGCGGCGCCGGAAATCCGCATCGGCCCGCCGCCGGCCGCGCTGAGCGGCGCCGCGCTCGACACCATGCTGCGGCGGGCGTTGCGGACGGCCCGGCTGAGCAAGCGGGCGCTGGTCGTCGACCTCGCCGGTCCGGACCCCGAAGCGGACGGCTTCTGGCGCGCCTTGGCGCCTTTGCTGGGACTGGCGGGCGGCGAGGCGTGGGTGTTCGGAGCGTCTCCGGCAAGCCTGTTCGCGCGGGCGCAAGGGGCACGGCTCGGCCTTGCCGCCTTGCCGCCGGTGTCGCGCGCGGATCGCGCCGCGGCGGTCCAGGCCCTGGTCGGCCCCGCGCCGGCCGCCGCCGAGCTCGCCGCCCGCTTCCGGCTGCCGCTGGCCCGGCTGGGCGATGTCGCCATCCTCGCCGGCGCGACACCGGACGACGAGGATTGGCGCGCCGCCTTCCGCGACGCCGCCGCCGTCGGCCTGCCGGCCTGGGTGCGCCGGATGAAGCCGGAGGCGCCCGCCGACCGCTCGCAACTGGCCCGCCTGGTGCTGCCGGAGACGCAGCAGCGCCAGCTCGAGACGATCCTCAGCCATGTCGAGGCCGATCTCGGCGGCCTCGCAATTCTGTTCGCCGGCGAGAGCGGCACCGGCAAGACGCGCGCCGCGCGGGCCCTCGCCGGCGCGCTCGGCGTCGATCTCTACGCGGTCGACCTGGCGCGCGTCGCCGGCAAATATATCGGCGAGACCGCCGAGGCGCTCGACAGCGTGTTCGCCGCCGCGGACCGGGCCGGGGCGGTTCTGCTGTTCGAGGAAGCCGAGCCCTTGTTCGCGAGCCGCGCCAAGGTCCGCGAGTCGCGCGACCGTTACGCCGACCTCGACCCCAGCGAGCTGGTGCGCCGCATGGAGCGGTACCGGGGCCTGGCGATCCTTGGGCTCGGCCATGGCCGCGAGGCGGGCGCGCCGTTCGCCCGCGCGATCGCCTTCGCCGTGGATTTCCCGATGCCGGGCGTCGCGGAGCGCGAGCGCCTGTGGAGAGCGGCGCTGCCGCCCGACCGCCTGGCGCAGGAGGCCGATTTCGCGCTGGCGGCGCGCCGCCTGGAGCTGACCGGGGGAAGCATCCACCGCATCGCCTCGCTCGCCGGCGCGGCCCGCCCCGGGGAGCCTGTCGGTCTCGACGGCTTGCAGGCGGCGACGCGCGCCGAGCTCCTGCGGCTCGGCCAGCAGGACCGGCTGGCGCTGGCGGAAGGCCTGTTCGCCCGCTCGACCATGATTATCTCCGACGTTCTCGAGCCGGCGCCGGAGCGGCCTGCGGCCGACGAGGCCGAGCTCAGCGCGCGCGCCACGCTCGACCGCGTCATGCGGCTGATCGACGAATATCCCCACCCCGCGATCGGCCGCCGCAAGGTGCAGGCGCTGTTGCGGGGCCTGTCGGGGCGCGTGCCGGCGCCCGACTTCCGGGAATGACGGGCGTCAGGCCGCTCCGCTCGCGCGCGGGGGCGTGGCGAATTCCCACTCGTCGCGCTCTAGCTGGAGCCGGCTGGCGAGCTGGAGCTTGGCGAGGATGGAATGGACGTGATGCTTGACCGTCGACTGGCTGAGGCCGAGCTCGCGCGCCACTTCCTTGTTGGAGAGGCCGCGGCTGACCAGGTCCGCGACGCGGCGTTCGCGAGGAGTGAGTCCGCCGGCGGCGCCTTCGCGCCCACGCGGCGCCCGCTCGAACAGGCCGCGCATGATCCCGGCCGCGATCTCGGGCGAGCAGAACAGCCGGCCGGCGACGGCGTCGTCGACCCGGTCGCGCAGGGCGTCGAGCCCGTCTTCGCGGCTGAGATAGCCGATGAAGCCGGCGCTGCCGTGGGCGACGATCTCGGCCTGGCGCTCGCGGACGCCCAAAGCGAGCAGCGGCAGATCGGGAAAATCGGCGTGAAAGTCGCGGATCGATTCGAGCGGCAGCGACTGGGTGACGTCGACGATGGCGAGCTGCGGCGACGGCGCGGCCGCGGCGAGGGCGCGAAGCTGCCGCATGTCGTGGACGATGGTCGGCGCGAAGCCCGGGCCGCAGGCGCGCAGGCTCGCGGCGATTCCGTCGCCGACGAGCCGAATGGGCGTCAGGATGGCAATCCGCATATCCCCCCGGACCTTTCGAATCGCCCCCGACTCTATCCGGACTTCCACAGGGAGCAGGGCGGCCGAGACTTTGCGGACGCGCATGTCCGCACCACGGAAACGAAAGTCGCACCGACTCCAGTCGGCGACTAGGCTCTACAAGTCGCGCCCTGTCAATCCGCCGCTAGGCGCGCGCCACCAAAGCGGCCGCGTAGCCGGGCCCCGCGTCCGGCGCGGCGATCGCCCATCCGTGCCCGCCGGAGATCAAGGCGGGCTCGGGCGCGACCGACACTTCGAACGCGTCGAGCGGATAAGAGAGGCCCTTGCCGAGCGCCTTCACGAACGCTTCCTTGCGGGACCAGCAGCGGAAGAAAGCCTCGCGGTCCGCCAGCGCGCGCCGCTCCCCCGAGGCGAAGAAGGATACCGCCAGCGGGCGCCAGTCCACCGCCGGGTCGATCCGCTCGAGGTCGCAGCCGATTTCGACATCGGCGATCGCGACCATCATCCGCTCGCCCGAATGGCTCGTGCTGAAGCAGGGCCCCGAGCGCAGCCGGGGCTTGCCGAACGCATTCTCCTCGAACACCACCGCTTCCGGCGCCGTCCCGGTCCGCTTGGCGAGCAACCGGCGCAAGGTGGCGCGGCGGACGATGAAGCGGCGGCGGTCGCGCTCGAAGCGGTACGAATCGGCCCGCGCCCGCTCGCGCGCGTCGAGGAGGGCTCGCGCCTCCACGAGCGCCGCTTCGTCGGCTTCCAGCGACGCGAAGAGGATCTCGGCCCGCGCCATGCCGTCAGCCCGTGGCGCGCAGCGGCGGCGCCTTGCCGGAGATGGCGAGCTCGGCGCGGAGCAGCTCGGCGAAGCGCTCGACGTTGGGCGGCTCGAGCATGGTCCGGTGCCCGCCCTCGACGACATGGGCCGCGAACCGGCCGTGCGCCAGGCCGCGCCAGTCCTCGAGGAAATCGAGCACGTCGGGATGCTCGGACGGCTGGAACAGCACCATGTCGGAAGGGTAAGGCGGCGGGTCGTAGCGCAAGGCGGCGCGGTCGAGCTGGGCGATGAGCTTGGGCTGGAGCACCGCCTCGCGCCCGCCGCGCAGCGCCGCCGCGTCGGACAGGCCGCGCAGCCGCTCGCAGAAATAGCGCCACCGCTCGCCCTTGGGCTGGGCCAGCGATTGCTGGAGATGGAAGCGGAACTTGCTGATGAACACTCGTATCTCGCCGATCTGCCGCGCCTTGCCGGGGTGGAAGGCGTGGACGAGCATCAGCAGCTCGACCTCCTCGCCCTCCTCGATCAGCTGCATGGCGCTGGCGTAAGCGAGGATGCCGGACGTGCACCAGCCGCCGATCCGGTAGGGCCCGCGCGGCTGCGCCTCTCGGATCGCGGCGACGATCAGGCGCGCCGCCACCTCAAACTTCCTGGGGCAGCCGCCGGCCGGGTCGAACACGCCTTCGATCGAGATGCCGAGGAAGGGCTGGTCGTTGCCGAGGCATTGCGAGAGCGGCAGGAAGGTCGAGCCGCCGCCGAGCCAGAGCAACGGGATTTGCGTGCCGTGCGGCTGGATCGGCACGACCGCGGCCTGCTCCTCCCCGGCGCGGCCCGAGGCGATGAGCTCGGCCATGTCGCGCAGGCGCGGCGAGCGGAACAGCGCCGCCATCGGCAGCTTGAGGCCGTATTCGGCCTGAAGGCGCCTGAGCAGCCGGGCGATGAGCAGCGAATGGCCGCCCAGCTCGAAGAAATCGTCGTTGCGGCCGATCTCCTCGACCTGGAGCACGGCCGACCAGATCGCGGCGAGGCGGACCTCGTCGGCGGTGGCGAGCGGCTCGGCGGCGCGCCGCTCCGCCGCGCCCGGTTCGGGCAGAGCGGCGCGGTCGACCTTGCCGTTCGGCGTCAGCGGCAGCGCCTCGAGCGACACGAAGCGCGAGGGGACCATGTAGTCGGGCAGGATGGTGCCCAATGCCTCGCGCCATTGCGCCGCCTCGCCGGGGCCGACGATGTAGGCGGTGAGCGCACGCTCGCCGCTGGCGTCGGGCCAGGCGCGGACGGCGGCGCCGGCGACGCCGGGGAGGCGGGCGAGCGCCGCCTCGACTTCCTCGATGGCGACGCGGAAGCCGCGTATCTTCTCCTCATTGTCGGTGCGGCCGAGGCATTCGAGCGCGCCGTCGGCGCGGCGGCGGCCGAGGTCGCCGGTGCGGTAGAGCCGCTCGCCCCGATGCTCGATGAAGCGCGCGGCGGTGAGGTCGGGGCGGCCGCGATAGCCCAGCGCCAGGCCGCGCCCGCCGATCATCAGCTCGCCGACGCCGCCGATCGGCAAATCGTTGCCGGCCTCGTCGAGCACACGAAAGCGGGTGTTGGCGATCGGCCGGCCGATGGCGATGACGCCCTCCGGCTCGACCCGGGCGACGGAGGACCAGATGGTCGTCTCGGTCGGCCCGTACATGTTCCAGACCGAGGCGGCGCGGGCGAGGAGCTGGTCGGCGAGCGCGCGGGGCAGCCGCTCGCCGCCGCACAGGATGCGGAGGTTCGGCGCGCCGCGCCAGCCGGCCTCGATCAGCCCGCGCCAGGTGGCGGGGGTCGCCTGCATCGCGTCGGGCCGGCTCCGCTCGATCAGCGCGATCAGCGCGATCATGTCGCTCGCCGTCTCGCGCGACGCGATCACGGCCTTGCCGCCCGAGACGAGCGGCAGCCACAGCTCGAGCTCGGCGATATCGAAGGAGAGGGTCGTAACGGCGAGCAGGGTCTCGTCAGCGGTGAAGCCCGGCTCCGCCTGCATCGCCATCAGCAAATTGACCAGCGCCGCGTGGGGGATTTCGACGCCCTTGGGCCGGCCGGTCGAGCCCGACGTGTAGAGGACGTAGACGAGCGATTCCGGGTCGGTCGGCGGCGGCGTGAAATCGGCGTCCGGCCAGTCGCGATCGAGGGTCAGCCGCCGCGGGGCGCCTTGGGGAAGCGCGTCGCTCGTGTCCGGCTCGACCAGCACCAAAGCGGGCCTGGCGTCCTCGGCGATGAGGGCGAGGCGGCTCGGCGGGAAGGCGGGGTCGAGCGGCAGATAGGCGCCGCCGGTCTTGGCGACGCCGAGCATCGCCGCGACCATCCACGGCGAGCGGCCGAGCATGAGCCCGACCAGCGCGCCCGGGCCGACGCCTTCGGCCGCCAGCCGCGCGGCGATCGCGTCCGAGCGGCGGGCCAGCTCGGCATAGGTCCAGCTCTCGCCGTCATGCTCGATCGCCACCGCGTCGGGGCACCGCTCCGCCTGCTCGGCGTACCAGGCGACGACGTCGCAATGGGGCAAAGGCCGGGCGGTGTCGTTCCAGGTCTCGACCAGGGTGCGCCGCTCGGTCTCGTCCAGCATCGGCAAGGCGGCGAGCGGGGTGGCCGGGTCGCCGGCAATGCCTGCCAGCATTCGCGTCCAGTGGGCGATCATGCGCCGGATCGTCGCGGGGTCGAACAATTCGGTCGAATAGAGGAAGCGGCCGGCCATGCCCTCGGGCCGCTCGTCGAGCTCGAGATAGAGGTCGTACTTGGCCGCGCCCACCACGACGTCCATCTGGGTCAGGTCCCAACCCGACGGGAAGGGCTCGACCGGCGGCTCGATCGAGAAGAGCGTGTTGAACAAAGGGTGCGTGCCCGTGCCGCGCTTGATGCCCAGCTCGCGCACCAGCCGGTCGAACGGCATTTCCGCGGCGCCGAGCGCGGCGATCACGCTCGTTTTCACGTCGCCCAGATAGTCGCGGAACGGCCGCTCGCCGGCGGGGCGGCTGCGCAGCGCCATCGTGTTGAGGAAATAGCCCATGAGCGGCTGCAGCTCGGGCCGGCGCCGCGTGTCGGTGACGCCGCCGACGATGAGGTCGTTCGCGCCGGTATAGCGAAACAGCATCGCCTTGTAGGCGGCGAGCAGCACCATGTAGAGCGTCGCGCCTTCGTCGCGCGCCAGCGCCTTCAGCCGCTCGACCAGCGGCCCGTCCAGCTCGAATACTTCCATCGAGCCGGCATGGCTCGGCGCCGCCGGGCGCGGCCGGTCGCCGGCCAGCTCGAGCCGGGGCAGCGGCTCGGCGAGGATGGTGCGCCACGTCTCGATCTGCCGCGCCGCTTCCTTGCCGTCGGCGCGGCCCTGCTGCCAGGCGGCGTAATCGGCGTACTGAAACGTCGGCTCGGGGAGCGGGGAGAGCGCGCCCTTCTCATAAGCCTCGACCAGCGCCGCCAGCTCGGGGACGAGGGTGCGATAGATCGAGACGCCGTCGAAAATGATGTGGTGGAGCGTCAGATAGAGGCGGTGATTGTCGTCGGCGAGCTTGACGACCCGGGCGCGGAACAGTGGCGCGCGGTCGAACGGGATCGGCGCGCGCGCGTCGGCGAGGGCGAGGCGCACGGCTTCCGGGTCGCGCTCGGCTTCGGGCAAATGGCTGATGTCGATGATATCGAGCGCGATCGGCCGCGCCGGCGCCACCTCCTGGACCAGCTCGCCGTCGACCTCGCGAAAGGCGGTGCGCCAGATGGCGTGGCGGCGCACGATCTCGCTCAGCGCCCGCTCCATCGCTCCATGGTCGTAGGCGCCGAGCCGGTGGATGGTGATCGATTCGTTGTAGAGCGGCATGTCCGGCGCCATCTGCGCGTGGAGCCAGAGCTGCCTCTGCTCCGCCGTCAGCGGCACCGGCCGGGAAGGGTCGCGCGGCCGGATCGGCTCCGGCGCTGCCGGCTTCGGGCCGCCGGCGTCGCCGCTCAGCATGCGCGCGAGAAGCGCGCGGCGGGCCTCGACGCCCGATATCTTGCGCTCGACGTTCACCCGAACCTCACCGGCAGCGCCTTGAGGCCGCGCAGGCCGAGATTCTCGCGCCACTCGAGCTTGGCTTCATCGAGCGCCAGCCCCGGCAGCCGGCCGAGCAGGGCCCGGAAGGCGATGCGGCCTTCCATGCGGGCGAGCGGGCGCCGAAGCAGAAATGGGCGGCCCAGCCGAAGGCGAGGTGGCGGTTGTCCGGGCGCTCGAAGTCGAGCCGGTCGGGATCGGCGAAGCGGGCCGGGTCGCGGTTGGCGGCGGCCATCACCGCCATCGCCGCCTCGCCCTTGCGGATCAGCTTGCCGCCGATGACGACGTCCTCGCGGCAGATGCGGCCGGTATGCTGGCTCGGGCTTTCGTAGCGCAGCAGCTCCTCGATCGCGCTTGCCACGATCTCGGGCCGGTCGCGCAGCTCGGCGAGCCGGTCGGGCTGGCGGAGCAGAGTGAGGAGGCCGGAGCCGATCAGATTGGTCGTCGTCTCCTGGCCGCCGACCATGGTGACGATGGCGTTGGCGATGGCTTCGTCCTCGGACAGGCGCTCGCCGTCCACTTCGGCCTCGACCAGGCTCCTCAGCAGCCCGTCGCCGAGCGGCCTCTCCTCCTCGCGGATCGCGCCGCGAAAGTACGCGACCATCTCCTCGGTCGATCTGAGCACGCGGGCGATCCGGTCGATATTGTGCTGGAAGTTGCCGAGCATCTCGGCGAAATCGGCCGACCAGGCCTTGAGCCGGACATGGTCCTCCTCCGGCACGCCGAGCAAGGCGGCGAAGACGATCGAGGGGAAGGGCGCGGCGAAGTCGCCGATCACGTCCATCCGCCCCGACCCGGCCACGCGGTCGATCAGGCGGTGGGCGATCTCGACGATCCGCGCTTCCAGTATCTCCACCCGGCGCGGCGTGAAGGCGGTCGAGCATAGCTTCCTCAGATGCGTATGCTTGGGGGCGTCGAGGAACAGCATCTGCCGCACCATCAGCTCGGCGATCGGCTCGATGCCGACGATGCCGAGCGCGCGCAGCGCGTCGGGGGAGGGCGTGCGGTCGGCCGAGAAGGTCTGCAGCACCTGGTGGACGTCGGCGTAGCGGGTGAAGACCCAGCAATGGAGATACGGGTCCCAGTGGACCGGGTCCTCCTCCCTGAGCCGCGCATAGAGCGGATAGGGGTCGGCGAGCACCGCCGGGTCGAGCAGGCGGTAGAGGCTGAGCGAGGGGTCGGACGCGGGGTTGGTCGCCATCAGCCCACCATCCGCGCCACGTCTTCGTCGCTCATCGCGTCGAGCATCTCGACGATCAGGCCCTCGACGATCGCGGCGAGGCGGGCGACGGTGCGGCCCTCGAACAGGTGGAATAGGGTAAGCTCGACGCCGAACGCCTCGCGGGCGTGGACGACGACCTGGGTCGCGAGCAGCGAATGGCCGCCGACCAGGAAGAAATCGTCGTCGACGCCGATCTCGGCGCGGCCGACCACGATGCGGACGATGTCGAGCAGCCGCCGCTCGGTCGCGCTCGCCGGCTCCCGCCCGGCCGGCGCGCCGCCGAGGGCGTGGGTGTCCGGATCGGGAAGCGCCGCAACGTCGACCTTGCCGCTGCCGGTGAGCGGCAGCGCGTCGAGCGCCACGAAGCAAGCGGGGACCATGTAATCGGGCAGCGCCTCGGCGAGCGGGACGCGCAGCCCGGCTTCCGTGAAGCGCGTCCCGGCGGCCGGCACGACATAGCCCACCAGCTTGCCGCCCTGCGCCGCGACGAAGCTCGCCGCGACGCCGGGCAGTCGATTGAGCGCGGCGGCCACCTCGGCGGGCTCGACGCGGTGGCCGCGTATCTTGACCTGCGCGTCGGCGCGGCCGCGGAACGCCAGCTCGCCGTTCGGCAGCCAGGCCGCGAGGTCGCCGGTGCGATAGAGGCGGCCGTGACGGGGATGGTCGAGGAAGCGCTCGGCGGTCAGCGCCGCGTCGCCGCGATAGCCGCGCGCTACCTGGGCGCCGCCGATGTGGATCTCGCCCTCGTCGGCTTCGGCGCCGTCGGCGTCCAGCAGGACGATGGTCGTGCCGGCGATCGGCCGCCCGATCGAGGGCAGGCCCTCGCCCTGCGGTTCGACGAGGCCGGACGTGGCGACCACCGTGCATTCGGTCGGGCCGTAATTGTTGACGAAAGCGAAGGGCAGGCCCGGGGCGGGCCGCGCGGTCAGTCTGTCGGCGCCGGTGAGCAGGATGCGCAGGCGCGCCTCGGCGGGCCATTCCAGGCCGACCAGCGGCTCGGCCAGCGCCGTGGGGGCGAAGGCGATCTCCACCCGCTCGCGGACCAGCCAGTCGCGCAGCGCCGCGGGGTCGGTCCGGATCGCCTCGTCGGCGAGGACCAGGGTGCCGCCCGCGGCGAGAATTGGCCACACTTCCCAGGCGGCGGCGTCGAAGCCCAGGCCGGCGAGGTGGCCGGCGCGCGTGCCCGCGCCGACGCCGAACGCCTCGACGTGCCAGGCGACGAGGGCGGCGAAATTGGCATGGGTGACCTCGACGCCCTTGGGCGCGCCGGTCGAGCCGGACGTGTAGATGACATAAGCGAGGTCTTCCGGCGCGGGAACGTGGCGGGCCGGGGGCTCGCCGGCCGCGTCCGGTGCGACCACCGGCACGCCGCCGCCAATGCCCGCCGCGGCATCCGGGGCCGCGATCAGCGCATCACATCCCGCCGAGGCGATCAGGTCGCGCAGCCGCGCCTCCGGCCAGGCCGGATCGAGCGGGAGATAGGCCGCGCCGGCCCGCCACGCCGCCAGCATCGCTACGATCTGCGCGGGCGAGCGCGGCAGGCAGATCGCGACCAGCCCGCCCGCCGAGCAGCCGGCGCCGCGCAGCGCGCCGGCGAGCGCCTCTGCCCGCGTCCGCAAGACGCGGTACGACACGGCCTCGCCGGCCGCCACGACGGCGATATCTTCGTCGCGCCCGCCCGGCAAAGCAGGCGCACCGTCTCTCGCAAGCATTCGCGCCTGCCCCTCCTCATTGCGTGGCACGGGGGCCATCCGGGCGCACCCGTAAAGCCAAATGGTGAGGCAAGCCTTAAGGAAGCCGCGCCGGCCGAGGGTGGCCGTCGACCCGGAACGGCCCTGCCGAGGACCCTAGTCGATCACGCGGCGCGTGTCGGTGACCAGGGTCGGCACGCCGTCGCCATCGAATTTTATCACCGCGAGCGGGGCGTAATAATAGCGGGTCCCGTGCGGCGGCATCAGGCGCTGATGCGATCCGTCGCGCGGCCACACGATCCTGCCGAGGTCGGTCCGCGCCTCGAACATCCAATAATCGCCCTTGCGATATTCGTTGGCCGGGCCGCCCGCCGCGTTCGGCTCGAACCATATTTCGATCCCGTCCTCGAGGGTGAGCGGGCGCCCTTCGATGAGCTTGAGCGCATGGTCGTTTGCGATCGGCGGAACGCCGGTGTTCGCCTTGCGCTCGACATGGTCCCAGGGCCGCAGCACGACCCCGGCCGTGGCGCTCGCGGCCTGGATCGCGGAAGGCTGGTCGAGGGTCAGGATGGCGCTGTCCGGATCATAATGCTCCACCCGGTAGATCGGGCCGGGGCCGGGCTCCAGGCGGGTGAAGGGGTCGGACAGCTCGACGAAATCGCCCCGGCCGATCGCCGAACGTCCGTCGCGCCAGGTCTCAGCGAGGCGGACTTCGTTGCCGCTGACGCTCTCGACCGCGAACGCGGTGCCGGCATTGTTTCGCGACCAGACGAAGGTGGCGGCCTCGGGCGCGTTGGCGCTCTGGGGGTCGGGATAGGCGGGGCCGCCGCGGCAGATCTCTATCCGATAGAGCTGGTTCTCGAGGCCACGATAGGCGGCGCGGGGCGAGATCACGCAGGGGTTTGAATCGTCGCCGGTCGGCTCTTTGATCTGCGCCCGCATCTTGCCCCGCGGCAGGCCGTGCCACAAGGCGACCCATTCGGCCCACAGCAGGTCTCCCTGCCTGGAATCGTCATTGTGGGCGGGGAGCGGGCGGCCCGCCGGCGCAGGGCCGAGGCGGACCCGCCAGAGCAATTGCCGGCGGTCGGCGCTGTCGACGCCGCCGAGCGCGACTTCACGCAGCATGCCGGGCGTCGCCATCGGCCGGGACGGATCGTTTTCGACCGCCGACACCGAGCGCTCCCAGACTTCCAGATAGGCGATGTAGGTCGCGCTCTTCGCCGGCGGATCGGGCGAGGGGTACCAAGGCTGGCGTGGCGCCGGCAGATCGTCGTTGCCCCGGTAGGCGCAGACCTCCCAATTCTCGCAGAGCAGCCCTTCGACATAATAGCGGCCGGGCGTGATCGCGAAATCGAAATTGGTAGTCGTCGTGGGGAATTTGACATCGATGCCGATGCTCTCGCCGTCGGGCCCGCCATGCTTGCCGATGACGTCCATCGCCAACGTGCGCAGGTGATGCAGCAGGATCGCGAGATTCTCGTTGTCGTCGGCGTCGAGCTGGACTCGTCCCTGCAGCTTGAGCACGCCGCTGAAGCCTGCTTTCGCATCGAAGCTGTCCCGCGAAAAATCGCCTCTCATCGTCACGTCCTCCTAATCGGCGAAGATGATCCCCGCGTCGCACCGTGCCGGCACATATTCGTCGAGCCTGACGCGCAGATTGGCCGCCCGCCGCGCCTGTTGGAGATGGTGGAAAACCCCCATCTCGGATTCGTCGTCGGCGCCTTGCGCGATCTCGTCGGCGCAGTGCGCGGACAGCCGGCAATAAGCCGGCCTGCCGTAGCGCAGGCTGTCGAAGCTTGGATGCACGCGCTCGCGCTCCCGGGCGGGATCGAGCTGGGCCGGATTGTCCGGCTCCTCCCGGGCCAGCCGCGCCGCCTCCTGCTCGACCATGTCGGGCTGGCAGCGGAAGCGTCGCGGCGTTCGCGAGCCGGGCAGGACATAGCAGAAGCGCAGGCAGCCGATGTGCCGGCGCGCCACCGTCATCCGGCCCAAAAAGATGCTGTTTTCGCCAAGCTCGACCGAATGGGTCATCACCCGGCCGATCACCGTCGAGCGCACGAACCGCGCCGATGAGAAGGCGAGCCGGGAGCCGGCCGCGCCCAGCGCCTCGCATTGGGGGCTGTCGCAATCGGCGCCGGTGGCGTCGATGATGCTGTCGGAGACGCGGATCTTGATCGGGTCGGTCCGCACCTCGTCATTGTTGACCTGGATCGAGCCGACGATGCTGTGCTCGATGGTGACGCAGGCGCCGCTGTCGATCAGCTCGATGCTCGGTTCGGCGGGGCGCCGCGGATCGCAGTCCGGGTCGAGCGTCCAGCCGGGCACGAGGGTGGAGTGGCGCAGCGTGAACGAACGCAGCGCCCCCTCGATCTGGACGCCGCGGCCGAAGATCAGCAGGCCATCGATGGTGAAGCGGCTGCCTTCCTGTCCGGTCACGGTCAGGTTGTCGGCCTGGCCGACCTGCCAGTCGATCAGGCTGAGCGCCGGCCGCTGCCGCTGCGCCGCGCGGAGCTGCAACGTGTGGCCTGCGCACAGCCAGAGACGGATCGGCAGCACGTAGGCGCCGCTGTCGACGATCTCGATCACGGCATGCTTGGGCTGCACCGCCTTGCCTGGGCCTGTGCCTGCGCCTTGGCTTTCTTTCTCCTCCTCCCCCTCCCCCTCCCATGCCTGGGACCAGGGCTTCAGCGCGGCGCGCAGCTGGTCGGCGCCGGCGACGCGGATCAGCTCCACCTTGTCGCCGGGTACGTCCGGATCGGCATATTCCTGCGACAAGGGCCGAATATATTCGCCGCCGCCGATTTCGGCCGAAAAGCCGTGGAGATAGGAGACAGTGACCTGCCCCTTGGGCAGGCGCCGCGGCGGGAAGGCGATGCGGCCGCGTTCGGGGTCGACGGCGACATGGCCTTCGGGCGGCTGATAGGTCCAATCCTCGAGATCGGTGACGATCACCTTGCCGGCCGGGATCGGCAGCGACTCCTTCTTGCTCGCATCGGGCCAGCCCGACGCCCGGATGGCGATGCTGCGCCCCTCGCCATAGAGAGCCGGCGAGGCCGTGGCGAAGCGGTCGCCGCGCGTCCTCGGCGCCGCCAGGGCGCGGCGGCCGATCGCCGCCGGCGGCGCGGCGCGGGAGAAGAGCGGCGCGTCGTTCGCGAGGATGCTGAACGTGAAGCAATGCGGGCCGATGTCCTCGCAGCAGCGGGCCGGCGCGTCGGTGACGGAAAAGGCCCGCAACCGCCAGACGTAAAGCCCGACATTGGCCGGGCCGTAGCGGCCCGCGTCGCGCGACGAGCTCAGCCGGCGCAGGTCGGCGAAACGGGCGTCGGGATCCGCCGCATCTTCCGGCGCTCCGGTCCGCGCCCGGCCGGTCGTCGTCCGTCCGCGTGCCGGCCTGGGAAAGCGCAGCGACTGGGTCTGCGCCAGCCGCTCGCAAAACTCGACCGCGACCGCCGGCCAGCCGGCGACGTCCGCGGCCAGCCGTTCGAGCAAGGCGAGCGTCCCCTGGCGGGCACGGTAGCCGATCGTGTTGGCGACCTCGCGCCGCGAAGTCAGCGCGCCGGTCCGCTGCGCCGCCGCGCCGATGCCGCCGACCGGCTCGTAGCCGATCAGCTCGCCGATGTAGGGGACGACCCAATCGTCGCAGGTCTCTATGAACCAATTGTCGTAGCCGCGGTCGAGATCCTCCTCGATCAATTCGGCCTGCTCGGCGATCAGCTGGAGCAGCGCCCGCAACGGCTCCCCTTCGGCGACGTCGCGGTTGCGGTAGACGGTGGGCAGCAGCGCCAGCAGACGGTCCGGATCGGCGGTCATGGGGCCTCCACGATCTGATTGAGAACCAGCGTCGCGGCGACCTCCGGGGAGAGGATGGCGAGCTGGGCCGGACGAAGCTCGCCGTCCACCGACCGGGCCGGAGCGGCATCGACCTTGGAAGCGACGCCCCGGGCCGCCGCGCGCGCGGCGAGGTCCGTGAGCGCCCGCGAGGTCTCGCCCGGCGTCGCGGGCCGGCGCCCGCCGCGGTCGGCGACCATCGTCGGGAGCGCGCCGAACAGGTCGAGGTCGACCATCGCCACCCCCTCGACGCTTTGGATAACCTTAACCACCGCAGATGCGGCAACCCCCTGGGCCCGGCCCCCCCCCCCCCA
>JBJMTY010000278.1:0-5860 GCA_045811445.1 Allosphingosinicella sp.
CCGCAGCTGCGGCTTGGGCAGGCGGCGGGTCGCGATCCATTGCCTTTCGTCGGGCGCCAGCGACAGGCCGAACCAGGCCAGAGCGACGCCGCCGAGCCCGGCGAGCGCAACCGTCGCCATGCGCAGCGGCGGCACGAAGCCCGATTGCCCGAGCGCGCCGAAGCCGGCGTCGGCGAGCCGGGCCAGTGACAGGCCGAAGGCGCCGCCCCAGGCGGCGGGCAGGCCGTTGACCGCGCCGCCGAAGACGAGGCTCGCCGCCGCGCCGATCAGGATCGCGCCGGTCATGGTGAGCAGCAGCGACTTCAGCCACCGGCCGCGCCCGGCGCCGCGGGCGATCCGCAGGCCGGTCAGCAGCACCGGCGCCAGCAGCAGCCCCGCCGCCGGGCCGAACAGGCTCAGCAGCAGGTCGGCCGCGATCGCGCCCGGCATGCCGATCCAGTTGCGCACCGGCCCCGCCGCGGCGGTGTTGAGCGCCGGATCGGTCGGGTGGTAGCTGAGCAGAGCGAGGCCGGCGAGGATGGCCAGGGCGCCCACCGCTCCGCCGGCGAGCAGCGCCGTCGTGCGGCGCACGCTCTGCTTCACGCCCGAGCGCCATTGCGCCAATCTCTCCTGGCGCGCCACCGGTGCGACCGTCGCCATATCCTCGTGCCCCAAATGTTCCCAGCAGGGTTAATGCGCCTTTGCCGACTCCCCGGTCAAGCGCTTGGCGTTGCACGCTTGCATCGGTAGGGCAGGAAAATCGTTGGAGACGGATCATGGAGAGAGCGGACGTCATCATCCTCGGCGGCGGCCTGGTCGGCCTGACGCTCGCCGTCGCGCTCGACAGGCACGGCCTGTCGAGCCTCGTCGTCGACCCCGCCGATCCCCAGCGCACGCTCGCCCCGGCCTTCGACGGGCGGGCGACGGCGGTCGCCAGCGCCTCCTACCGCATGCTCGAGACGATCGGCGTCGCCGCGCGCCTGGAAGGCGAGGGCTGCCCGATTCGCACCATCCGGGTCAGCGACGGGCTCCAGCCGGGCGGCATCGTCTTCGACACGCCCGAGGACGACGATCCGCTCGGCATGATGTTCGAGAACCGGCGGCTGCGCGCGGCCTTGCACGAGGCGGCGGAAGCGGCGGAGCGGGTGAAGCTGGTCATGCCGGCGAGCGCGGCCGAAGTGGTGCGCGACGAGGCGGGCGTCCGCGTCGCGCTGGCCGACGGGCGGGCGCTGACCGCGCCGCTGCTGGTCGGCGCCGAGGGTCGCAACTCGCCCACGCGCGAAGCGGCGAACATCGCCGTCGCCCGCTGGCAATATGATCACAGCGCGATCGTCGTCACCGTCGATCATGAAAAGCATCACGAAAACGTCGCCTACGAAATCTTCTACCCGTCCGGTCCGTTCGCGATCCTGCCGATGCTGCCCGGCACCCGCTCGGCGATCGTGTGGTCGGTCCCGGCCGCCGACGCCGCGGCCTATATCGATCTGCCCGACCGGGCGATGGCCGCGGAGATCGGCAAGAGGATGGGCGGGTTCCTCGGCGCGGTGACGCTGGCCGGGCCGCGCTGGACCTACCCGCTCGGCTTCCACCATGCGGCGGTGATGACGGCGCGGCGGCTCGCTTTGGCCGGGGATGCGGCGCACGGCATCCACCCGATCGCCGGCCAGGGCCTCAATCTGGGCCTGCGCGACGCCGCGGCGCTCGCCCAGGTGCTGGTCGAAGGCGCCCGCCTCGGCCTCGATCTCGGCGATCCGCAAACGCTTTCCCGCTACGAACGCTGGCGCGCGCTCGACACGTTCATGGTCGCCGCCGCCACCGACGGCCTCACGCGCCTCTACGGGGTGCCCGGCCGCACCGCCTCCGCGGCCCGCCGCCTGGGCATGGGCATGGTCCAGCGGCTCGGACCGCTCAAGGACCGGTTCATGGCCGAGGCGCGGGGGGAAAGCGGCGACCTGCCCCTGCTGCTCCGGGGCCTCGACATTTAAAGCGTTTCGGCGCGCAGGGGGCGCGAGAGCAGGCGCTCCACGACCGTGTCGACGGCGGCGGCCCCGGACAGCAACGCGCACACCGCGGCGACGATCGGCATATCGACGCCGTCGCGCTCGGCCGCGCGGTTCAGCACCGGCGCGGTGAAGGCGCCTTCCGCCACCGTCCGCCGGTCGGCGAGCAGTTCGGCGGCGCTCCGCCCCTCGCCCAGGCCCTTGCCGAGGCTGAAGTTGCGCGAGGCGGTCGACGAGCAGGTGAGGACGAGGTCGCCGAGCCCGGACAGGCCCGCCAGCGTCTCGGCGCGGGCGCCGCGGGCGAGGCCGAAGCGAGTCATTTCGGCAAAGCCGCGCGAGATCAGCGCGGCGCGGGCATTGCGGCCGAGGCCGCGCCCCTCGACGACGCCGCAGGCGATGGCGAGGACGTTCTTGACCGCGCCGCCTATCTCGGCGCCGGCGACGTCATCGGAGAGATAGGGCCGGAACCAGGGTCGGGCGATGCGGTCGCGGAGCCGCTCGCCGAGGGCGGCATCCTCGATCGCCAGCGTCACCGCGGCCGGCAGCCGCGCGGCGACCTCGTGCGCGAAGGTCGGCCCGGACAGCACGGCGACCGGCGCGCCGGGCTGCGCCTCGCGGGCGACCTCGTGCATCAGCGCCGTCGTCGCTTCCTCCATGCCCTTCGCGCAGAGGATCAAGGGAGCCCGGGTGGGCGGCAGCGCCTCAAGCACGGCGCGCATGTGCTGGGCCGGTGTGACCACGAGCAAAAAGTCGCAATCGGCCAGATCCTCGAGGCGGCCGGTGGCGCGGATGGCGGGGGCGAGCGCGATGCCCGGCAGGAAGAGCGCATTTTCGTGGACGGAATTGACGCCCTCCACCACTTCGGGCTCGCGCGCCCAGAGCAAAGTCTCCCCGCCTTCGGCCGCGACCTGGGCGAGCGCGGTCCCCCAGGCGCCGCCGCCGAGCACGCCGACCTTCACGCTTTCACTCCGGCGCCGCGCACGCTCTCCGCCTCCGGGTCCAGCGGCCAGCGGGCGCGGGCGGGCGCGTCGAGCCCGTCGGTGAGCCCGGCCTCGAAGCGCAGCGCGCCGGCCCAGGCGATCATCGCCGCATTGTCGGTGCACAGCCATAGCGGCGGCGCCACGAAAGGCAGGCCGTTTCGCTCGGCGAGGCGGGCGAGCGCGTCGCGCACCGCCCGGTTGGCCGCGACGCCGCCGGCGACGACCACGGCGCCGGCGTGCGGCACGCGCGCGAGGGCCGCGGCGGTGCGGTCGACGAGGCAATCGATCGCCGCCTGCTGGAACGACGCCGCGATGTCGGCCGCGGCGTAGCGGCCGCTGTCGCGGGCGCGCAGCACGGCGCTCTTGAGGCCGGCGAACGAGAAATGCGGCTCGCTCGAGCCGGCCAGCGGGCGCGGCAGCGGCACCGCCTTCGGGTCGCCCGCCTCCGCCGCCTGCTCGACCGCCGGGCCGCCGGGAAAGCCCAGGCCGAGCAGCTTGGCAGTCTTGTCGAACGCTTCGCCCGCCGCATCGTCGATCGTGGTGGCCAGGCGGCGATAGGCGCCCACCCCCTCGACCAGCAGCAATTGGCAATGGCCGCCCGAGACGAGCAGCAGCAAATAGGGGAAAGCGAGGTCCGGCGCGGTCAGGGTCGGCGACAGCGCATGGCCTTCGAGATGGTTGACCGCGACGAGCGGCTTGCCGGCCGCGAAGGCGAGGCCCTTGGCGGTGACCAGCCCGACCATCACGCCGCCGATCAGGCCCGGCCCGGCGGTTGCCGCTATGGCGTCAACCTCTCGGAGCGAGACCTGCGCCTCCGCCAGCACGGCCGTGACGAGGCCGGGCAATATCTCGACATGGGCGCGCGCGGCGATCTCGGGCACGACGCCGCCGAACGGGCCGTGCGCGGCTTCCTGGCCCGCGATGCGCTGGGCGAGGATGCGCCGGTCGCTGGTCACCAGCGCCACCGCGGTCTCGTCGCAACTCGATTCTATGCCGAGGATCAGGCTCATCCGGCTTCCCTGCCACCCATAGGCTCCGTACTCAATTCGCGCAGCGGGAATTGAGTACGGACCCTCTAGCCGCTAGCACAAGCGCCCCATGATGCCGACCCTTCGCATCGGAACCCGCGGCTCGCCGCTCGCCCTCGCCCAGGCGCGCGCCGTCGCGACCGCCTTGCGCGACGCCCACGGCTGGGGGCCGGAGCTGATCGAGATCGTGCCGATCGCCACCACCGGCGACCAGATCCGCGACCGGCCGCTCGCCGAAATAGGCGGCAAGGCCCTGTGGACGCGGGAGCTCGACCATGCCCTCGGCGAGGGGCTGATCGACCTTTCGGTCCATTCGATGAAGGACGTGGAGACCTTTCGGCCCCAGGAGTTCGTCGTCGCCGCCATGCTGCCGCGCGAGGAGGTCAGCGATCGGCTGATAGGCGCGGAGAGCCTCGCCGCTTTGGCCGAAGGCGCGAGCGTCGGCACCTCGTCGCCTCGCCGGTCGGCGCAGCTGCTGGCGCGGCGGCCGGACCTCGCCATCGTCCCCATCCGCGGCAACGTCGAGACGCGGCTGCGCAAGATCGAGACCGGCGAGTTCGACGCCACCCTGCTGGCCTCCGCCGGGCTGAGGCGGCTCGGCCGCGGCGACGTGGGCATCGTCCTGGACGACTTTCTCCCCGCGCCGGCCCAGGGCGCGATCGGTGTCGAGGTGCGCGCCGACGACCGGCGGCTCATGGCCCTGGTCCAGGCCATCGACCATCGCGACACCCATGTGGCGGTCGACGCCGAACGCCGCCTTCTGGCCGGCCTCGGCGGAAGCTGCCGCTCGGCCGTGGCGGCGCTCGCCATCGTCGAGGGCGAGGAGATACGCCTCCGCGCCGAAATCCTCAGCGCCGACGGCCACGAGGTGCAAAGCTGCGACGCCCGCTTCGGCATCGGCGACAAGGAGGCGCCGCTCGGCCTCGCCCGCGAGATGCTGGCACAAGCGAGCCTTACCCTTCGGGAAATGTTCGCCGGGTGAGGAAGCTCCTCGTCCTCCGACCCGAACCCGGCGCCGCGGAGACGGCGGCGCGGGCGCGGGCGATGGGGCTGGAGCCGATCGTGGCCTCCCTCTTCACCGTCCGCGCGCTGGACTGGGAGGCCCCGGACCCGGGCCAGCTTGACGCGATTCTGCTGACCAGCGCGCACGCGGCGCGGCTTGCGGGGCGCACGCTCGGACTGCCCAGCTACGCAGTCGGCGAGGCCACGGCGGAAGCGGCGCGGCGGGCCGGCTACGTCGTCACCGTCGGCCCTCGCGACGGTGCCGCGGCCCTCGCGCTGGCGCGCAGCGACGGTCGCGAGCGCATTCTCCATCTCTGCGGCCGCGAGCATATCGCCTGGCCGGGCATCGACCGGCGCATCGTCTATGCCGCCGAGGCGGCGGACGCGCTGCCCGCCTCGGCCCGAGAGGGGCTGGCCGAAGGCGCGGTGGCATTGCTTCATTCGCCGCGCGCGGCGACCTTGTTCGGCTCGCTCGTTTCCGATCGGGCCGCCGTCCCTATCGTCGCCATCAGCCGGGCGGCGGCGGACGCGGCGGGCCCCGGCTGGGCCTGCGTGGCGGTCGCGCCGGAGCCGCGCGACGCGGCTTTGCTGGAGGTGGCGGCGAAGCTGTGCAACACTGCGCCACCTTCGGGCAGTGAAGCGGGACGTTGAGCATGGACCATTATCCCGGCGAGACGGCGGCGAGGCCGCGGCGCTCCTGGCTCGCGGCCTTGGCTTTGCCGCTCATCGCCTTCGCGGCGGGGCTGGCGCTGATGGGCTACGTCCTCGTCCACTGGAGCACCGGCGCCCGCTGGCTCGGCCTGGCGCCGTCGCCGGCCGCCGGCTAGGCGTCCTCGACGGGATCGGCCTCTGGGGCAACCTCGGCATCAGC
>JBJMTY010000279.1:0-2120 GCA_045811445.1 Allosphingosinicella sp.
CACATGTGCTTCATCGCCGCCGGCATGGGCGGCGGCACCGGCACCGGCGCCGCGCCGGTGATCGCCAAGGTCGCCCGCGAGAAGGGCGTGCTGACCGTCGGCGTCGTCACCAAGCCGTTCAGCTTCGAAGGCAATCGCCGCGGCCGGTCGGCCGAGAGCGGCATCGAGGAGCTGCAGCAGCACGTCGACACCCTGATCGTCATCCCCAACCAGAATCTGTTCCGCATCGCCAACCCGAACACGACCTTCAAGGAAGCGTTCCAGATGGCCGACGAGGTGCTCCAGCAGGGCGTGCGCGGCATCACCGATTTGATGGTCATGCCCGGCCTCATCAACCTCGACTTCGCCGACGTCCGCTCGGTGATGGGCGAGATGGGCAAGGCGATGATGGGCACCGGCGAGGCCTCGGGCGACAATCGCGCGATCGAGGCGGCCGAGAAGGCGATCGCCAATCCTTTGCTCGACGGCGTCTCGATGCGCGGCGCCAAGGGCGTCATCATCTCGATCACCGGCGGCGAGGACATGCGCCTGATGGAGGTGGACGAGGCCGCCAGCCACATCAAGGAGCTGGTCGATCCCGACGCCAACATCATCTGGGGCTCGGCCTTCAACAACGATCTCGACGGCAAGATCCGCGTGTCGGTGGTCGCAACCGGGATCGACGCCGACGCGGTCATCCAGGCGCCGCCGGTGCCCGCCAAGGTGTTCGCCTTCCCGGGCGCCGCCCGCCAGCCGGCGCCGCTCGCCGAGCCGAAGATGGAGCCGGCTCCGCTCGAGCTTGGCGTCGAGGAGCAAGCACCTGTCGCCGCCGAGGCGGAGGAAGCCGACGAGCTGACCCTCGACGCGCCGGTCGAGGCGGAAGGCGACGAGCTGCTGCTCGACACCGGCATGGTCGACGAGGACGATGGCGGCGAGCGCTTCACCGAGGACGATTTCGCCGGCGGGCCCGAGGCCAGCGCGCCCGGCACGCGCAGCTGGATCGCCGGCGAGGCGCAGCCGGAGCCGGCCAAGCCGGCCGCCGGCGGCACCTTGTTCGAGCGCATGTCGAACATCGCCCGCGGCGCCGCCAAGGCGCAGGTCGACGAGGAGCCCGAGGCGGCCGCGCGGCTGCGCCGGGAATCGCTCGACATTCCGCGCTTCCTGGGCCGCCAGAACAACCAATAGGGGTTTTCCCCCGGCTCGTCGTCGGGGGATACCGGCTTGACGCAGCGGCATTGATGCGGCGGCCGCGAGTCGCTTCAATCGCGGGATGACTGCATTGGGGCCGAGGGGAGCCCGGCACGGTTTGGCCGTGTTGGGAGTGGGTATGTTGCTGTGCGCGGCGACGGCGGGCTGGGCTCAGCCGGAGGCCGCCGCGCCGCCCGCGCCGACCCGCGACGCGCTTTCGCGCTACCTCCACGATCTCGCCGACAATCCGCGCAGCGTCGCGGCCTTGACCGGCGCCGGCAAGGCCGCGCTCGACATGGGCGACGCCCAGGCCGCGCTCGCTTTCTTCGCCCGCGCCGAGGATGCCGCGCCCCGCGACGGGCGGGTCAAGGCGATGATGGGCGCCGCTTTGGTCCAGCTCGAGCAGCCCAGGGCCGCGCTCAAATTCTTCACCGACGCCGTCCAGCTCGGCTGCCCGGAAGCGGAGCTGGCCGGCGACCGCGGCCTCGCCTGGGACATCATGGGCGACCCGCGCCGCGCCCAGCGCGACTATCGGCTGGCGCTGAGCCATGGCGCCGACCCGGAGATCGGCCGCCGCCTGGCTTTGTCGCTGGCCATCGGCGGCGACCGCGAGGGCGCGCTGCGCCAGCTCGCCGACCCCGCCCTCGCCGGCGACCGCGCCACCGAGCGCACCCGCGCCCTCGTCCTGGCGCTGAACGGCGACACCGCCGGCGCCGGCCGCGTCGTCCAGGCGGCGATGCCGGGGCCGAGCGGGCAGGCGATGATGCCTTTCCTCGCCCGCCTGCCGCAGCTCGGCTATGCCGACCGGGCGCTCGCCGTCCATCTCGGCCACTTCCCGGGCGACGGCCGCACCTCCGCGCCCCCCCCAACCACCTACGCGTCGACCACCTATGCGGCGAGCACCTCCGCGCCGACCACCTACGCGCCGACCGCCTACGCGGCGAGCAGCTTCG
>JBJMTY010000280.1:0-2983 GCA_045811445.1 Allosphingosinicella sp.
CAGCAGGGCGAAGAGGATGCCGGAGCGGGTGATATTGCTCACCCTTTCCCATTTGCCGGCGCCGATATTCTGGGCGACCATCGCGCTGACCGCGGCGCCGAGCGCCATCGCCGGCATCTGGAGATAGGTCCACAATTGCATGGCGACGCCGAACGCCGCCGCGGTGGCGACGCCCTCGCGGTTGACGAGGCCGATGAGGGCGAGCGCCGAGGCGGAGATGACGATCATCTGCAGCCCCATCGGCAGGCCCTTGACGATGATCGTCCTCAGGATCGCGCCGTCGGGCCTCAGATAGCGCAGCTCGCGGCCCTTCAGCCGCAGCGGCAGGTCGCGGGCGTACATGTAGACGAGCAGGCCGAAGAGGCTGACATAATTGGCGATCACCGTCGCCGTCGCCGATCCGGCTATCCCCATCGCCGGCACCGGCCCCAGCCCGCGGATGAAGACGGGGTTGAGGCCGCTGTCGAGGATCACGGCGAGGATCATGAACCAGAGCGGCGTCATGGCGTCGCCCGCGCCGCGCATCGCCATCATCAGCATGACGAGGATCAGCGAGGACGGCATGGCGATGAAGGTCACCCGCAGATAGGCCAGAGCGAGCGGCGCCGCGCCGGCGGGCGTGGCGAGCAGCCTCAGCAGCGCCGGCGCGAACAGCCATCCCGCCACGCCGATCGCCACCGCGACGAGGATGAAGGCGCCCATCGCCGTCCCGATCACGCGCCGCGCCCGGTCTACGTCGCGCCGCCCGAAGGCCTGGCCGATGAGGATGGTCGAGGCCATGCCGAAGCCGAACACGAAGGCCATCAGCAGGAACATGACGATGTTGGCGTTGGAGGTCGCCGCCAGCGCGTCCTCGCCGAGGAAGCGCCCGACCCACACCGCGTTGATCGAGCCGTTCAGCGACTGCAGGATCGACGAGCCGAGCGTCGGCAGCGCGAAGGCTAGCAGAGTCGGCGCGATCCGCCCCCGCGTCAGATCCCGCTGCCCGCCGGGCCGGCCCGGGGAGGTAGCGCGTGGAGGTGAATCGTCTGCCATCGTCACTCCGTCACCCCAAGCTCACTCCGTCACCCCAGCTCACTCCGTCACCCCAGCGAAGGCTGGGTCCCATGCTGCCTTGGTGCCGCCACGGCGCCCGCATGGATGCCAGCCTTCGCTGGCATGACGGCAAGGGTCAACCAGCCCCGCCAGCGCCCAACGATCCGCCCCCGCGTCCGGTCCCACTGCCCCCCAGCGCGGCCTCGGGCCAGGCGGCGGAGATTGGTCGTCCGCCATCATCACTCCGTCACCCCAGCGAAGGCTGGGGTCCATGCTGCCGTCGTGCCGCTAGCGAGTCAGCATGGATGCCA
Organism: Allosphingosinicella sp.; assembly: GCA_045811445.1. Classification (GTDB taxonomy): domain Bacteria; phylum Pseudomonadota; class Alphaproteobacteria; order Sphingomonadales; family Sphingomonadaceae; genus Allosphingosinicella. The sequence continues at coordinate 1,347 of JBJMTY010000280.1, forward strand.
GCCTTCGCTGGCATGACGGCAGGGGTCAACCCAACCGTGCCAGCGCGGCGCGATAGCGCTCGGCGTCGGAGGCCTTCTCGGCATGGTCGGTGCGCGCTTTCTCCACCGCCTCGGGCTTGGCCCGCTCGACGAAGCTCGGATTGGCGAGCCGTCCCGCCAGCCCGTCCCGCTCCTTCTCCGCCGCCTGCGCCGCTTTCTCGAGCCGCGCCTTCTCGGCGGCGATGTCGATGACGCCTTCGAGCGGGAGGACGTAGGTTGCCTCGTCGACCACCACCTGAGCGGCGCCGCCGGGCGGCGGCTCGCCGGCCGCCGGCTCGACCCGGGCCAGCCGCCGGATCGCGGCGGCGTGGCGCTCGAGACGCGCCGCCGTCGCCGCGCCCGCGCCGCGCGGATGGAGCAGCAGCCGAGCCCCAGGCGGCACGCCGAGCTCGGTGCGGGCCGCACGCAGGCCGCCGACCAGCCGGATCAGCCAGTCGATCTCCTCGCCCGCCTCCGGATCGAGCGCCCGCGCGTCGGGCATCGGCCATTTCGCCAGGATCAGCGGGTAGGGCCGCGCGTTGGCGCTCCACAATTCCTCGGTGACGAACGGCATGAACGGGTGGAGCATGACCAATATCTGGTCCAGCACCCAGGCCGCGACCGCCTTGGTCTCCGCGTCGATCGTGCCGCGCGCCTCGCCGCTCGACACCGGCTTGATCAGCTCCAGATACCAGTCGCAGAAGGTCGCCCAGACGAAATGGTAGATCGTGTTGGCGCTCTCGTCGTAGCGCAGCTCGGCGAGCGCCAAATCGAGCGCCTGGACCGTCTTCACCGTCTCGCCGACGATCCAGCGGTTGACCGGCAGCGCCGCCTCCGGGGCCTCCAGCGAGGCCGAGGCCCCGATGCCGTTCGCCTGGCAGAAGCGGGCGGCGTTCCACAGCTTGGTGGCGAAGTTGCGATAGCCTTCGAGGCGCTTCTCATCCAGTTTGATGTCGCGCCCCTGGCTCTCCATCGCCGCCAGGGTGAAGCGCAGGGCGTCGGCGCCGTAGCGGTCGATGAGGCCCAAAGGATCGACCGTATTGCCCTTCGACTTGGACATCTTGCGGCCCTGGGCGTCGCGCACCAGGCCGTGCAGGTAGAGCGTCTTCCACGGCCGCTCGCCCATGAACTGATAGCCCTGCATCGCCATGCGGGCGTCCCAGAAGAAGATGATGTCGAAGCCGGAGATCAGCACGTCGTTGGGATAGTAGCGGGCGAGCTGGGAACCGGGCTTCGCGCGCCAAAGCCCCTCTCCCCGTGGGGGAGAGGGCTGGGGTGAGGGGGCTCGGCCGTCGGAAGCTTCCTCAAGTGTGGGAATCCCCTCACCCTGCCCTCTCCCCGACGGGGAGAGGGTGAATTCCGCGTCGTCCGGCCAGCCGAGCGTCGCGAACGGCCACAGCGCCGAGGAGAACCAGGTGTCGAGCACGTCGGGATCGCGATCGAGCGCCACGCTCTCCCCTGCCTCGGCCCGCGCTTCGGCCTCGGTTTCGGCGACGTAGACCCTGCCTTCCTTGTCGTACCACGCCGGGATCCGGTGCCCCCACCAGAGCTGGCGCGAGACGCACCAGGGCTGGATGTTCTCGAGCCAGTTGAACCAGGTCTTCTTCCAGGTCTCGGGC
>JBJMTY010000281.1:0-5386 GCA_045811445.1 Allosphingosinicella sp.
CCTATGGCTGCCCCTCCACCTCGGCCTTCATCTCGATCCACAACATGGCGAGCTGGATGATCGACCGCTTCGGCTCGGCCGCGGTGAAGGCGAAATATCTGCCAAGCCTGATCACGATGGAGCGGATGGCGTCCTACTGCCTCACCGAGCCCTCCTCCGGCTCCGACGCCGCGGCGCTCAAGACCAAGGCGGTGAAGGACGGCGACAGCTACATCGTCTCCGGCTCCAAGGCGTTCATCTCCGGCGGCGGCGAGAACGAGATTTACGTCGTCATGGTCCGCACCGGCGTCGAGGGGCCGAAGGGCATTTCCTGCCTGGTGATCGAGAAGGACATGCCAGGCGTCAGCTTCGGCGCGCAGGAGAAGAAGCTCGGCTGGCATTCGCAGCCGACCGCCCAGGTCAATTTCGACGAGGTCCGCGTGCCGGCCGAGAATCTGGTCGGCGGCGAGGGCGAGGGCTTCCGCATCGCGATGATGGGGCTGGACGGCGGCCGGCTCAACATCGGCGCCTGCTCGCTGGGCGGGGCGCAGCGCTGCCTAGACGAGGCGGTCAAATATACCAGGGAGCGCAAGCAGTTCGGCACGCCGATCGCCGACTTCCAGGCGACCCAGTTCACCCTCGCCGACATGGAGACCGAGCTCCAGGCTGCCCGCACTTTGCTCTACGCCGCCGCCGTCAAGGTCACCGAGAACGCGCCCGACAAGACCCGCTTCGCCGCCATGGCCAAGCGGCTCGCCACCGATACCGGCTCCTCGGTCGTCGACCGCGCGCTCCAGCTCCACGGCGGCTACGGCTATTTGCAGGATTACCCGATCGAGCGCTTCTGGCGCGACCTTCGCGTCCACTCGATCCTCGAGGGCACCAACCAGATCATGCGGGTGATCGTGGCGCGGGACATGCTTCGCCAGTGAGTGCGCCCCGTCATCCCGGACTTGATCCGGGATCCATGAACGCGGCCGGTTGTAGTGTGGACACTGCGGTGTTCATGGATCCTGACCTTCGTCAGGATGACGTGCGCTGATGACCCCCGAGATCCTCGCCCGAATCGAAGGCAAGGTCGGCCGCATCCGGCTGAACCGCCCGAAGGCGATCCATGCCCTCACCCGCGAGATGTGCAGCGCGATGATAGCCGCCCTCCTCCCCTGGCGGGAGGAGCCGGCGGTGCAGGCGGTGATGATCGACCATGCCGAGGGGCGCGGCTTCTGTGCCGGCGGCGACGTCGTCATGCTGGCGAGGAGCGGCGCCGGCGACGGGGCCGAGGCGCGGGCCTTTTTTCATGAGGAATATCGCCTCAACCACCTCCTCTTCACCTACGCCAAGCCGACCATCGCCTTCATGGACGGGATCACCATGGGCGGCGGCGTCGGCATCTCGCAGCCGTGCAAATACCGGATCGCCACCGAGAACACCCGCTTCGCCATGCCGGAGACGGCGATCGGCCTCTTCCCCGACGTCGGCGGCGGCTGGTACCTGCCGAGGCTGCCCGGACGAGCGGGCCAGTTCCTGGCGCTGACCGGCGCCCGTCTCGACGGTGCCGAATGCCTCGCGCTCGGCCTTGCCACCCATTATGTCCCCTCGCTCGCGCTCGACGATCTGAAGGCGCAGCTGCTGGCCGAGCCGGACCGGATCGAAGCGCTGCTCGACGAAAGCAAAGTCACGCCGCCCCCCGCGCGGATCGAGGCCAATTTGGAGCGTATCGACCGGCTGTTCGCCTCCGACGATTTCGAGGAAATCCTCGCCGCGCTCGAAGCCGACGGGTCGAACTGGGCGAGGACCGAGCTGGAGACCCTGCGCGGCAAGAGCCCCCAGGCGTGCAAGGTCTCGCTGCGCCTCCTCTACGACGGCGCCCGGGTGCAGGATTTCGGCCACGAGATGCGCCAGGAATATGCCGTCGCCACCCGGGTGGTTCAGCGCCACGACTTCGTCGAAGGGGTGCGCGCGTTGCTGGTCGACAAGGACAACCGGCCCCGCTGGGAGCCGCCGACCCCGGAAGGAGTCACCCAGCACTTGATCGATACCATCTTCGCGCCGATGCCCGAAGACGAGGAATGGACGCCCTTATGAGGAAGCTCGCCCTTATCCTTCTGGGCCTCTATTCCGTTTTGTGGTTTCCCGCGTTCGTCTTCACGATCTTCGTCGTCGGCATGTCCGAAGGGAAGGTCCTGGATATCCACCGCCTTTCCTCGGGCATGTGGGACGATTTTGGAAATCTGTCGGTTCCGTTCGCAGCCTGGGCCGTGCTGGTGTTCAATCCGCTGTTCATTCTGGCACTGGGCTATTTCGTCGCGAGGCTTTTTTTGAAAGGAAAGTGAGCTGATGCCTCATTACGACACCCTGTTGGTCGAACAGCGGGAAATGGTGACGCTGATCACCCTCAACCGCCCCAAGGCGCTCAACGCCCTCAACAGCCAGGTGCTCGCCGAGCTAATCCATGCCTTCGCCGCCTACGATGCCGACGATACCCAGCGCTGCCTCGTCCTCACCGGCAGCGAGCGCGCCTTCGCGGCGGGCGCGGACATCAAGGAGATGTCGGACCAGGGCTTCGCCGCCATGTACGGCTCCAACTTCTTCGCCGGCTGGGAAAAGGTCACCGCCACCCGCAAGCCGTGGATTGCGGCGGTGGCGGGCTATGCGCTCGGCGGCGGCTGCGAGGTGGCGATGATGGCCGATTTCATCATCGCCGCCGACACCGCCCAGTTCGGCCAGCCGGAGATCAAGCTCGGCGTCACGCCCGGCATGGGCGGCTCGCAGCGCCTCACCCGCGCGGTCGGCAAGGCCAAGGCGATGGAGATGTGCCTCACCGGCCGGATGATGGGCGCCGAGGAAGCGGAGCGCTCCGGCCTCGTTGCCCGCGTCGTGCCCGCGGCCGACCTGCTCGACGAGGCGCTGAAGACGGCCGAGGCGATCGCCGGGATGGGGCCACTGGCGGCGATGGCGACCAAGGAAATGGTCAATGCCGCGTTCGAGACGGGCCTGGCCCAGGGCATCGTCTTCGAACGCCGCCTGTTCCACGGCCTGTTCGGCAGCGAGGACCAGAAGGAAGGCATGTCGGCCTTCGTCGACAAGCGCAAGGCGGAGTGGAAGGGGCGTTGACGGCCGCAGCCGTCATCCCAGCGAAAGCTGGGATCCATGCCGAGTTCGTAGCGGCATGGCCCAATCAGCATGGACCCCAGCCTTCGCTGGGGTGACGGAGTAAGAAATGGCACGCATCGCTTTCATCGGGCTCGGCAACATGGGCGGCGGGATGGCCGCGAACCTCGCCAAGGCGGGGCATAAGGTGACGGCCTTCGACCTCAGCGAGGCCGCGCTGGCCAAGGCGGAAGCCAAGGGCTGCGCCCGCGCCGGCTCCGCCGTGGACGCGGTGCGCGACGCCGAGGCGGTGGTGACCATGCTTCCCGCCGGCAAGCACGTCCGCGACGTCTACGAAAGCTCCGTGATCGGCCACGCGCCCACGTCCGCCATCCTCATCGATTGCTCGACCATCGACGTCGCCACCGCCCGCGAAGAAATCGAAAAGGCCGGGAAAGCCGGCTACCTGATGGCCGACGCGCCGGTTTCGGGCGGCATCGCGGCCGCCGACGGCGGCACCCTCACCTTCATGGTCGGCGGCGCCGGCGAGGCTTTCGAAGCCGCCAGGCCCTATCTGGAGAAAATGGGCAAGGCGGTGATCCACGCCGGCGGTCCGGGCTCGGGCCAGGCCGCCAAGATCTGCAACAACATGCTGCTCGGCGCCTCGATGATCGCGACCTGCGAGACGTTCGTGCTCGCCCAGAAGCTCGGCCTCGACCCGCAGACCTTCTTCGACATCGCCTCCAAGGCCTCGGGCCAATGCTGGTCGATGACCACTTATTGCCCGGTGCCCGGCGTCGGCCCCGAAACGCCGGCCGACCGCGGCTATGAAGGCGGCTTCGCGGCGGCCCTGATGCTCAAGGACCTCCGCCTCGCCATGGAAGCGGCGCAGAGCGTCGACAGCTACACGCCGATGGGCTCGGCGGCCGAGGTGCTCTACGCCCGCTTCGCCGAGGCGCTGGGCGGCGGCGGCAAGGATTTCTCGGGCATCATCAAGATGATCGACGATAGCTGGACGCATTGACCCGGCGCTCGCCGCCCGAATAGGCGCGGGCGAGCTCGGCCGGGCTTCGCTCCGCCAGCGGCAGACGGACGGGCGCGGCCCGGCGCCTCAAATCGTCGACGCAGCGGCGGGCGGCGTGGCCGTCCCACAGGTCCGGCCGCCGCACCTCGCGCGGCGCCGCCAGAGCGCGGTCGAGCTCGAGCAGCAGGGTCTCGGCCACGACCAGGCGGTTGGTCCCCTCGGTGATCGTCACCGGCCGCTCGGTATTCTCGCGCAGGGTGAGGCACGGAATGCCGAGATAGGTGGTCTCCTCCTGGATGCCGCCCGAATCGGTGATCGCCGCGGCGGCGCCGGTCACCAGGCTCATGAAGCGGACGTAGGAGAGCGGCTCGAGCAGCCGCACCCCCGCCCGCGCCAGCCGCCCGTCGAGCAGGCTCGAGCGCAGCGCCTTGGCGGTGCGGGGATGGACGGGGAAGACGAGCGGCAGCCGCCGCTGCACCTCCACCAGCGCGTCCACCAGCCGGAACAGCTGCTCCGGCTCGTCGACGTTGGAAGGCCGGTGCAGGGTGACGACGCCGTAGCCGCCCGGCGCGAGCCCCAGCTCGCCCGGCACGTCCGCCGCCTCGATCGCCGGGCGGACGAGCTCGAAGCTGTCGATCATGATGTTGCCGATCCGGCTGATCCGCGAATCCGCGACGCCCTCGCGCACCAGATTGTCGTCGGCGTCGCGCGACGGCGTCCAGAGCAGGTCGGCGAGCGCGTCGGTGACGATGCGGTTGACCTCCTCGGGCATGGTCCGGTCGCCGCTCCTCAGGCCCGCCTCGAGGTGGGCAATGCGCAGGCCCAATTTGGCGCCGGCAAGGGCGCAGGCGACGGTCGAGTTGACGTCGCCGGCGACGACGATCCAGTCCGGCCGCTCCGCAGCCGCCACTTTCTCGTAGGCGATCATCACCCCGCCGGTCTGCTCGGCATGGCTGCCCGAGCCGATGCCGAGATGATGGTCCGGCTCGGGCAAACCGAGGTCGGCGAAGAAGGCGTCCGACATGTTGGCGTCGTAATGCTGGCCGGTATGGACCAGCACCGGCTCGAACCCGGGAGCCCCGGCAAGGGCGTGCCAGAGCGGCGCGACCTTCATGAAATTGGGGCGCGCGGCGGCGATCAAATGAATGCGCTGGGCCATGGCCGCGGCTTAGCAGCCAAGGCTTAACAAGCGGTTGGGCGCGCCGCCGGGTCACGCCCGCGCGGCCCTTGCCGCCGCTACGGGTTGGTCACGATCTGCCGCGCCGATCCGATCCCGCCGGTGATCCCCACCAC
>JBJMTY010000282.1:0-21733 GCA_045811445.1 Allosphingosinicella sp.
AAAATCTAACACTACAAGAACCTCTACCAATCAGACATCGTAAAATTGATGCCCTATCTCCATTTGCCGGTGCAGTCGGGAAGCGACCGGGTGCTGAAGGCGATGAACCGCAGCCACGGCAAGGCCTCCTATCTCGCCATCATCGATCGGGTGCGGGCGGCGCGGCCGGACATCGCCGTCTCCGGCGACTTCATCACCGGATTTCCGGGCGAGAGCGAGGCGGAGTTCGAGGAGACGCTGAAAATCGCCGGGCAGGTGAACTACGCGCAGGCTTACTCGTTCAAATATTCGCCGCGGCCGGGGACGCCTGCGGCCAGCATGGAAGATCAGGTGCCGAACGAGGTGAAGGACGAGAGGCTGCACAGGCTGCAGGCGCTGCTGAACGAGCAGCAGTTCGCCTTCAACCGCGCGACCGTGGGAAAGCGAACCGCGATCCTGATCGAACGGATCGGGAAGAAGCCGGGACAGATGCTCGGCAAGTCGCCCTGGCTGCAATCGGTCCATGTCGAGACCGACGCCGCGATCGGCGACCTCCTCGAGGTGGAGATCGTCAGCGCCGGGCCGAACAGCCTGGGCGGCGCGATGTCGATGCAGGCGGCCGCCTGATGGCCCAGAAGAAAACCGCCGAGGCGGCCGCGCCGCGCGCCCGTCTGGAAGTCGAGTTCGAGCAGCCGCACCTGCTCGGGCCCTTGTTCGGCGAGTTCGACCGCAACCTCGTCGCGATCGAGGACCGGCTCGGCGTCTATATCGCGGCGCGCGGCTCGCGGGTGCAGATCGAAGGCGAGCCCGAGGCTGCGGCGCGGGCGCGCGAAGTGCTCGTCGGGCTCTACAACCGGCTCGACGAAGGCCAGGACATCGACGCCGGCATGGTCGACGCGATCATCGCCATGTCGGGCCAGCCGACGCTGGAGGGGATCATCTCGCCCGAGGTCGCCGAGGCGCCCAAGGTGATGATCCGCACCCGCAAGAAGACGATCGTGCCGCGCTCGAAGATGCAGGCCGTCTATATGGAGGCATTGGGCCGCGACGACATGATCTTCGCGCTCGGCCCGGCCGGCACCGGCAAGACCTATCTCGCCGTCGCCCAGGCGGTGCAGCAATTGATCGGCGGCTCGGTCGACCGGCTGATCCTGTCGCGCCCGGCGGTCGAGGCCGGCGAACGGCTCGGCTTCCTCCCGGGCGACATGAAGGAGAAGGTCGACCCCTATCTGCGCCCGCTCTACGACGCGCTCTACGACATGCTGCCGGCCGAGCAGGTCGAGCGGCGGATCGCGAGCGGAGAGATCGAGATCGCGCCGATCGCCTTCATGCGCGGCCGCACCTTGAACGACGCCTTCATCATCCTCGACGAGGCGCAGAACACCACGCCCGCGCAGATGAAGATGTTCCTGACCCGCTTCGGCATGCGCAGCCGCATGGTGATCTGCGGCGATCCGCTGCAGGTCGACCTGCCCAATCCCGGCGCGTCGGGCCTGGGCGACGCGGTCGGCAAGCTCGAAGGCATCAAGGGCATCGCCACGATCCGCTTCGGCGCCGGCGACGTCGTCCGCCACCCGCTGGTCGGCCGGATCGTCGAGGCCTATGAAGGGAAGCAGGATTGATCCTCGTCGAGACCGACGTCTCCGAAGAATGGGACAGTAGCACCGACTGGGCGGCGCTCGCGCGCAAGGCGGTCGAAGCCGCAATCGGCGCCAGCCGCCACGCCGCTTTGGCCGCGAGCGGCCTCGCCGTCGAGATCTCGGTCAAGCTCACCCACGACGAGGAAGTGCGCGCGCTCAACGCCGCCTGGCGCGGCAAGGACAAGCCGACCAACGTCCTGTCCTTCCCGATGCTCGAGGCGGACCTGCTCGGCCCGTTGGCGAGCGTCGACGGAGGCGAGGCGCTGCTCGGCGACATCGTCCTCGCCCACGGCGTCTGCCGGCGCGAGGCGGAGGAGAAAGGCGCCGGTATCTGCGCGCACGCTTTCCACCTCGTGGTGCACGGCACCCTTCATCTGCTAGGCTACGACCACGCGGAAGGGGAGCGGGAAGCGGAGGAGATGGAGGAGATCGAGCGGCGGGCGCTCGCCGAGGTCGGCATCGCCGACCCCTACGAGGCGAGCGGCCGATGAACGACGTGAGCTCCGGCGGCGACGAGCCGCGGCCGCCCAGCGTCTGGCGGACGTTGCGCGCCTTCCTGTTCGGCGACGACGGCGAGGCGACGCTGCGCGAGGAGATCGAGGAAGCGATCGAGAGCCATGAAGGCGAGGCGCCGGTGGTCGGCGATCTGTCGCCGATCGAGCGGCAGATGCTGCGCAACCTCCTCCATTTCGGCGAGAGCGACGTCTCCGACATCGCGGTGACCCGCGGCGACATCGTCGCGGTGCCGAGCGACATCTCGTTCGACGACCTGGTCCGCGCCTTCGTCGAGGCCGGCCACAGCCGCCTGCCCGTCTACGAGGACGGGCTCGACGCGGTGATCGGCATGGTCCACGTCAAGGACGTGTTCGCGCTGAGCGTCGCCGACGCGCCGCCCCCCGCCGACATTTCCGCCTTGCTGAGGAAGCCGCTCTACGTCCCCGAATCGATGGGCGTGCTCGACCTGCTCGCCCGCATGCGCGCCGAACGCGTCCACCTCGCCATCGTCGTCGACGAGTTCGGCGGCACCGAAGGCCTCGTCACCATCGAGGACGTGGTCGAGGAGATCGTCGGCGAGATCGAGGACGAGCATGACGAGGAGGCGCCCGGCATGCTGATTCCGGTCGCCGACGGCCTGTGGGAGGCCGACGCCCGCGCCGAGCTCGAGGAAGTCGCGGCGACGATCGACGCCCGCTTCGGCACGGTCGAGGAGGATGTCGACACTCTGGGCGGCCTCGCCACCGTGCTGGCCGGCCACGTGCCGCGCGCGGGCGAGATCGTCGAGCATTCCTCCGGCTGGCGCCTCGAAGTGACCGAGAGCGACACCCGCCGCGTCACCCGCCTCCGCCTCCACGCCCCCGAAGACGGAGTGCTGGAGGAATAGCTCTCCTCCAGCGCCACCGCCCCCGTCAGCTCGGCGCCGGCTCGCGCAGCAGGGGCACGATGAGGTCGACGAACTCGCGACCTTCGAAGGCGCCGGCCTTGGCGTAGCGGACGACGCCCTGGCGGTCGATCACGTAGGAGGTCGGCACGCCGTCGAGGGTCGGGTAGGCGCCGCCGCTCAGCTTGCGCGCCAGCGGGTAGGAAAGCAGGTCCGCCAGCTTCTTGAGCTGGAAGGGCTGGAGCGAATCCTCGGTGGTGACGCCGTAGATCACCAGCCCCTGGTCCTTGAGCTTGGCGTGGACCGCGCTCATCATCGGCATCTCGGCCTTGCACGGGCCGCACCAGGTCGCCCAGAGGTTGATCACCACCACCTTGCCCTTGAGGTCGGCGAGCGGGACCTTCTGCTTGTCGAAGGTGGTGATGACGACGGCGGGCGCCGGCTTGCCCACCGCCGCGGTGATCGCCGCCCAGGCCACGCTCGCCGCGCCCAGCGCCAGCAGTCCGAACAAAGCCGCGTGTCGTATTTTTATCATGATGCCCCCGCAATTTGCGGAAAGAGTGCCGCCCGACCCCGCACGTGTCAATCGCGTCTCCGGCACGCAACCGGTGGCAGAGGTTGCCGCCGTGCGGCCGGCGGGCCACAAGGCTTGCATGGCCTATGAGCATATCCGGCTGGAGATCGGCCCGGCGGACGTCGCGACCCTGACCCTGGCGCGGCCCGACCGGCTCAACGCTCTGTCGGCGCGGACGGTGGACGAGCTGCGCGCGGCGGTGGAGGAGACGGGGCGCTCGGGCGCGCGCTGCCTGCTGATCGCCGGCGAGGGGCGCGGCTTCTCCTCGGGCGCCGATCTGGCCGGCGGCGGCGGCCTCCCTGCCGATGCCGGCGAGGCGCTGGAGAAGCATTTCAACCCGCTCGTAGAGGCGCTGTTCGCGCTGCCCGTCCCGATCGTCGCGGCGGTCAACGGGCCGGCGGCGGGGGCGGGCTGCTCGCTGGCGCTTGCCGCCGACATCGTCATCGCGGCGCGCTCGGCCTATTTCCTCCAGGCCTTCGTCAATGTCGGGCTGATCCCCGACGCCGGCGCGACCTGGCTGCTCCCCCGCCTGGCCGGGCGGGCGCGGGCGATGGAGATGATGATGCTCGGCGAGCGCATTCCGGCCGAGCAGGCGGCCGAGTGGGGGCTGATCGCCCGCGTCGTCGACGATGGCGATCTCGCCCACGAGAGCGCCGCCCTCGCCGCCCGCCTCGCCAGGGGCCCCAGCGTGGCGCTCGGCCTCATCCGCCGGCTGGTCCGCGAGGCGCAGCATCTGTCCCTAACCGAGGCGCTGGCGGCCGAACGCGCGGCCCAGCGCGAGGCCGGCGCGACCCGCGACTTCGGCCACGCCGTCGCCGCTTTCCTCGCCAAGACGCCGCCGCGCTTCGAAGGGCGCTAGTCGACCTTCAGCCGCACGAACAGCATCGCCCCGGCCGGCCCGCCGCCATAGCCCAGCCCGCGCGGCGCGAAATCGAGGCTGGCCAGCGCGCCGACGCCGAGCGCCAAATGCGCGCCCGCCGCAAAATCGCGGACGAAGCCGAGGCTCGCCTTGCCGACACCGCGCACCGGCCCGTGCAGGCCGGCCAGCTCGTCCGTCTCGACTCGTTCGGCCCGCCCGAAAACAGTCCAGGCCCCGCGCCGGACGGCGCTCTCCAGCGCCACCGCGTCGAGCGAACCGCCATGTTTGTCGCGCCGGCCGAAGGCGAGGGTGGTCGACCACCAGCCGCCCGCCAGCCGCCGCGTGTAGATCCCGCTCGCCGACCAGCGCGTCTCGTCCTCGCCCGGCGCCAGCGCCTCGGGCGAGACCAGGCGCGCCCAGCTAGCCTGCAGCGCGAGCCGGGCATCGGGGTTCCACGACAGGCGGAGCGCGGTCGAATCGAGAGCCCCGGTCTCGATGTCCCAGCGATGCCGGTCGGGCTCGCGGCCGTTGAAGCGCGATCCTTCCAGCTTCACCGTCCCCGCGACGAGCCCCAGCGTCGCCACCCCGAAGGCGATGTGGGTCGAATCCAGCCAATGGTGCGAAATCGGCGCCTCGGGCGAATCGGCGATCGAGAGGCGGTGCATGAAAGCGGGAGGGCCGAAAGCGGGCTCGCCGGGCAGGCCGGCGTAGAGGAACAGGCCGGCGCCCGCCCCGACCGGATGGGCGTAGCTCGCCGACAGCTCCATGAAGAGATCGTGCGGATGCTGGCGGTCGACCAAGGGGGTGGCGTCGGCCGCCGTCTCGCCCGCCGCGAGCAGCAGGGGATAGCCGCGCGGCCCCATCGCCGGGTCGGGGCTCAGCATCGCGCGCAGCTGCAGCGTGCCGCCGCCGAGCGCGCGGCGGGCCGATCCCATCGCCATGCCCGAGACGAAGCCCATCTCGTCGCCGCGCGGGCCGGTCTGGCGGTCGTAGGCGAGGTTCAGCCGGACATGGCCCATCAGGCTCCAGCCGCCGGCTTGGCCATGGACGCCGCGATGCTCCGATTCGTCGGGCTGCCACGCGGTGCCGGAGGCCTCGCGGGTCATCGCATAGGCGCCGAGCGCCCCCGCCATTGCGCCGGCCGGCGCGGGGCTCATGTCCATCGCCGCCATGTCGTGGCCTTGGGGCTGGGCGGCGGCCGGCGCGGGGCCCATGTCCATCCCCGGCATGTCGTGACCCTGGTGCTGGGCGGCCGGCGCGGGGCTCGTGTCCATCCCAGGCATGTCGTGGCCCTGGTGCTGGGCGGCGGCCGGCGCGGCGGCGAGGCCGGCGCAGGCCGCGAGAAGAGCCGGGAGGCGAGTCATGCGCGCTCCTAGAGGCCTCCGGACGGGGCCGGTCAAGCCGTGCCGCTGCGGCTTCCGGGCCACAGGCGGCGGAAATCGTCCGCGGCGTCCAACGAGAGTCTTTCCCTTGCCGGTCAGGCATTTACTCTGGGGGCCATGAGTATCCGCTGCCTGTTCGGCGCCCACCGCCCGTCCCTCTCCTCGATCAGCCGTCGCAAGCACGGCTTCTCCGCCTTGTGCGAGGATTGCGCCCGCCCGTTGGAGCGCCCCGAGGACGGGCGCTGGAAGGCGTCCGAGCCGCTCGACGCGCCGCTCAAGGAAGCCCTGCCCTAAACGCGGGCCCCTAACCGCCGGCCCCTAAACGCCGCCCATTGCCCCGGCCGGCCGGATCCCCCACTTTCCGCTCATGCCGACGACAGGCCCCGACTGGCAGACCCTCGCTTTCTACGCGTTGGGCGCCGCCTTGCTCATCCTCGTCCTGCAGCGCATCCCCGTCGTCGGGCGGCTGATCCGCTTCGCCGTCTCGCTCGGCCTGCTCGCCTTCGCTCTGTTCCTGCTCGCCCGCCAGGCGCCCTACGAGCCGCACCTCGCGCGGCTCAGCGAGCGGCTCGGCCTCGACAGCCAGCAGGTGGCCGGGACGGAGGTGAGGATCAGGATGAGTCCCGATGGGCATTTCTGGGCGAACGTGACGCTGAACGGGGTCAGGCGGCGGATGCTCGTCGACAGCGGCGCGACGATCACCGCGATCTCGGAGCGGACCGCCCGCGAGGCGCGGGTCGAGCGGGACGCGGGCCTCGTCCCGGTCGTGCTGCGCACCGCCAGCGGCCTCGCCGAGGCGCATGGCGGGACGGTGCGGGAATTGCGGCTCGGCACGGTCGCGGCGCGCGACCTCAAGGTCGTCATCTCTCCCGCGCTCGGCGATCTGGAGGTGCTGGGGATGAACTTCCTGTCGGCTCTGGCTTCGTGGCGGGTCGAGGGGCGCACCCTGATTTTAACCCCCCATTATCCGCAAAAACCCTGAGGGCGCCGGCGCTCAGAGCCGGTAGGGCCGCACCCGGTGGAAAAGCCCCTCGCGCGAGTTGACGTCGAGCTTCAGGTAGATGGCGCGGATGTGCGAGCGCGTGGTCTCGATCGAGACGGTGTCCCGGTCGGCGATGCGCTGCGCGTCGAGCCCTTCTAAAAGGCCGAGCAGCACGTTGTTCTCGGCCGGCGTCAGGCCGAAAATGGGGAGCAGATCGGCATATTCGGCATGGAAGTCGGCGCCGCTGCCGTAGAAGCGGACGCCGCAGCGCCAGGGCGCCTCGCTGAGCCTCTGGGCGCGAAACAGGAGATGGCCGTCGCCGTCGGAGCGCGGCACGCTCCAGGTCCACACGCCCCCGTTCAGCGAGGCGAGAAAGCGTTCGAGCTGAGGCTGTTGGCCGCGGTCGGTCATCGCCAGGGCGCCGCCGCGCACTTCCAGGTCGCGCCTCTTTTCGAGCTCGGCGGTCGCCGCCGCGTTCGACCAGACGATGCCGAGACCGTCGCTCAGGAATACGAACGGAGTCTTGTCGAGAGCCAGCCAATCGAGCGCATAGCCACGCTCCTCGGAGCCTCTCGCGAGCGCCCCAGCGTCATCCCCGTCCGGTCTGTGTGCCGAGCCCGAAGCACCGCCGGCGGGAGAGCGGTCGTTGCCTCCCATAACACCCGTCCATTCAACCCCGCTCTTCCCCAAGAGCGACCCACGTTGATCTACGTTAGAAAGGTCATAGCTCACGTATCGCTCCCGCGCCACCCCACTTCGGGCCCCCGTGGAAATGAATTTGAAGTTACACGCATGTTAGTCCGGTCCGCGATTCCGCTCTCTAAGTAACTTTACCTATATCAGAGTACATTCGGCGAAACCCCTGAGAAAGGCAGGGATTCTACCCGGTCCGTTTTTCGGCGGTCCCCAACCTTGAGGATGCCCGGTCCCGATCCTCCGCTTAAGGTCCGCTTTACCAATTCGGTTGGGGGACCGGATGATTTTCGACGGAACCACCGGGGGACTGAATGCGGTTCGGATTGGCCGATTTCCCACTGCGAAGAAGGACAAGGGCGCGCGAAGGCTTCGCAGCGTCCGGTCGGCTTTTCGGACGCGCGAATCGAAGCGTCGCGGCGCTGTCCGCTGCCGCAATCCTCGTCGCCTTCGCCGCCCTCGCCGCCCCCGCCCCGGCGGATTCACAGCAGATCATCTACGCCCAAGGCCAAGGCTCGCCGAACAGCCTCGGCCTGCCGGTCAACGTCACCGCCTCGGTCGGCGGGCGCTGCGGCTTCCAGGACGCGGGTGGCGCGCCCAACGGCAATGTCGACACGCCCAATTTCGACGTCACCGGCATCAACGGCTCGGTGCCGTTCAGGCTCAACTGCACCGGCGCCTCGCGCGTCGCCGTGGCGTCGCTCAACGGCGGTCTGCTCAACGGCGGCGCGACGGGCCCCGGCTATACCGGCCTCGCCCCCTACAACGTGAAGCTCACTCTGGTGCCCAACGCCGGCGCGTCCGTCGTCGCGACCTGCCCGGTCGCGACGCTGAAGACCGGCGCGGTGGCGGTCTGCGCGCCGACCGACTTTCGCGGCACGGCGAGCGCGACCACGGGGCTCCGCCTGGGCGCGCCTTCGACGACCCCGACCTCGACGATCGAAATCCTGGCGCCGGCCTATGCCGGCGCCGCCACCCTCATAGCCGGCAATTATTCCGACACACTGACCGTCACCGTCAGCCCTTCCACCTGAGTTTCCAAGAGGAGCAACTTCCATGAAAAAGCTTGTCGCACTCACCCTCGCCGCCGCCACCGCCGCCATCGCCACGCCGGCGGCGGCCCAGACGGTCGCCAGCGGCACCGTCACCGTCACCGGCACGGTCGCGGCGAAATGCACGACCAATCCCAATCTCGACGCGAGCATCACGCTCGGCGAGCTGGCCCTCGCCAACGGAACGGTCGATCCGGCCTTCTCCGGCGCCGTCGGCGGCCTGTCGCGCTCGTTCAGCGTCGTCTGCACCAGCTCGAGCCCGATCTTGTCGGTGGAAGCGCTGCCCCTTCTCAACGCCGCCATCGTGACGCCGACGGCGGGCTATACCAACCGGGTCAATTATACGGCGACCCTGACCGCCAACAAGGCACCCACCGGCAGCGCGTCGGCGGTCGATCTTTCCGCCACCGCGGGCGCGACGACCCAGTCGCTCGCCGGCCATCTCCTCAACGCCGCCAACAACGTCACGATCGCCGTGTCGACCGGCGCCACGGTGAATGCCGCCGATCTGCTCGAGGCGGGCAGCTATGCCGGCTCGATCCTGATCTCGGTCGCGCCCGGCGCTTAAGCGCCCCTCAATCAGGAGAAACACGATGAGACGCTTGCTCACCGCCGCCACGATCCTCGCCGCCATACCCGCCGCCGCCTCGGCGCAGGACGTGACGGGAACCGTGACCATCAACGCCACCGTCGCCCAGAAATGCCTGTTCACGACGCCCTCGGCGACGATCACCATTCCCGAGCTGGCCGGCGCCGACGGCAAGCTCGATCCGGCGACGGTCAACGGCCAGACCAAGACCCTGGTCGGCTGGTGCAACGGCACCGCCGCGACGATGGCCGTCGCCGCGACGCCGATCACCACCGCGGCCCCCGGCGGCGCCAGCTTCGACAACCGCGTCGATTATACCGCCACCGCCCTCGCCAACGCCGTCTCGGCCAACGACACCAGCACGATCGCCGGTGCCGGCACGCCGCAGACGGTCGGCGTGTTCTCGGGCGACATCGTCGTCACCTTGTCGGGCGCGGCCTCGCCGGGCGGCAAGCTGCTGCTCGCCGGCGCTTACACCGGCAACGTGACGGTGACGCTCTCGCCCACCGTGGCGCTGCCGTAGGGCCAAGGCGCGATGCGGCTCCTTTTGCCCTTCCTGCTGCTCGCAGCGGCGTCGCCAAGCCAGGCGGCGCCGTCGGCCGAGGGCGACGTCGCCATCGCCGGCAACGTCGCGGGATTGTGCATCCTCGGGCCGCCGTCGCGCGCCGCCATCGACCTCGGCCAGCTCGCCGCGACCTCGGGCAGCCGCACGGGGCGGATCGCCGCGCTGCCCGCGCAGACAATCACCCTGCCCGGCTCCTTCTGCAACTTCGCCGGCACCTCGGTCTCGATCCAGGCGGAAGCTTTGGTCGGCAACGATGCGGGGACGCTCCAGCCCGGCTTCGCCCGCGCTGTGAACTACACGTCGACGGTCGGCGTGTGGGCGGCGACGGCGCCGCTGGTCACCACCGCGGCGGCGGCCGACGGCGGCTCGCCGGCCGCGTCGGGATCGGGCGGCGCCCACCCCGAGCCCAAGATCACCGACCTCGTCCTCACCCTTTCCAATTTCACCGTTCCCTCCGACGCGATCCTCGTCTCCGGCCTCTATGCCGGGCGCGTGACGATCACGCTCGGGCCCGCCGTCGGCGGGCAGACGCCCGGAGACTGATCATGGCCCGCCTCGCTTTCGCCGCCGCCTTGCTCCTCGCCGGAAGCGCGAGCGCAGCCCAAGCGGCGGACCACGCCACGTCCGGCCCGTTCCCGGTCACCGGCAACGTCCCCGCGCTCTGCGCCGGCGGCACCCTCAACCAGGACGACGGCGTGTTCGCGGTCGGCACCCTGATCGACACGTCGACCGGCTTCCTGCTCCCCAATCTCAGCGCGCCCGACAAGGTGCTGCACGGCGCCTTCTGCTCGTCGCGCAGCACGATCACCGTCGATGCAACGCCGATGACCGCCCGCAACGCCACCGGCGTACCGGCGGCGGGCTTCTCGCGCACGGTCAACTTCACCGCCACCGCCTCGGGCTGGACGAGCGTCGCGGCGACCTTCGTCACCGGCGCCGCCACCCATCCGGGCGCGGTCCAGACCCGGGCGACCGGCTTCACCGGCGACATCGTCGTCGGCATCGGCGCGTTCGAGACCGGCGGCGGCAACACTTTGCGCCTCGTCGCCGACCCGCGCTACGAAGGATCGGTCACCGTCACCCTGGCGATCGCGAGCTGATCGGGTGCGGCGAGCCGGCGCCTTTCTGCTCATCGCCGCCGCGCCGGCGGGCGCGCTCGGCGCGCCCGTGCCGGCGTCGCGGACCATGGCCGTCCTCGCCAACGCGCCGCCGGTCTGCGCGCTGCAGGAGCCGCGGCTCGAGGCGGGCGACCAGGTCAATTTCCGCGGCCTCAACGGCAGCACTCTGCAGATCGACCGGCTGGTCGATCCGCGCACACTCGCCGCCAACGCGGCGTCGGCCGAAGTGACGTTCGACGCAGTCTGCAACTATCCGCACCGCATCCATATCGAGACCGAGAATAACGGCCTGTGGCAGACCTCGGAGCGCGGCCCCGTGCCGCCGCCCGGTTTCGCCTTCGCCATTCCCTACAGCGCGACGTTCGACTGGGGGCTGGAGCATGGCCGCGTCGAGGCGGACGCCTCCGTGCGCCGCATCGCCGAGCGCAGCTTCGACGTCGACCGCGCGACCAGCGGCGAGCTCAAGATCCGCATCGAGGTGCTCGCCGGCGCGTCCAACGTCCAGGCCAACGCGCCCGTCCTCGCCGGCTATTACGGCGATACGCTGCGCGTGACGCTGGAGCCGCAATGATGCGCCGGCTCGCCTTCGCCGCCGCGCTGCTCGCCTGGCCCGCCGCCGGCTGGGGCCAGACCCCGACGGTCGGCTCGGGGGTGATCCATCTCGTCGGCCAGGCGCCGAGCGCCTGCGTCATCCACGGCCCGGCGGACGAGATCGTCGCCACCAATGCCAGCTATTCGCCCACCGGCATAGGCGCCGGGCAGATCCGCATCACCCAGATGGTCGACGAGGCCCAGGCCGTCGGCCGCGCGGCGACGATCGACCTGACGCTCGGCGTGATCTGCAACTCGCCGCACCGGCTGGTGGTGCGCAGCCTCAACGGCGGCCTGCTGCGCGAAGGCGCGGCGGCGGGCGCGCCGGGGCAAGGCGGCTTCGCCGAGTTCGTGCCCTACCGCGTCACCGCGGGCTGGATGGGGCGCGAGCTTTCGGGCGCGAGCGACGCCGGCGGCGGGCTGACGCTCGACGGCGGCGCGGGCGCGCTGGGCCAGCTTTCGGTGGGCATCGCCATTCCCGGGGGGGAGCGGCTGCTCGCGGGTACGTACCGGGATTGGGTGGTCGTGGAGTTCGGCGCGGCCGAGTGAACCAGGGGCGGGGGAGAACAGGGTGAGCAAGCTTTTTCGCAAGGGCCTGATCGGCCTCGCCATGGCCGCCTCGGTGCTGAGCCTCACCGGCTCGGCGACGGCGATGACGGTGCAGCCGGTGGTGGTCAACCTCAGCACGTCCGGCCGGGGCATGACCCAGGTGGTGACGGTCGAGAACACCTTCACCGCGCCGCTGCCGGTCGAGATCCGCATCCAGGACCTGGTGCTGGGCGAGGACGGCGTCAAGGGCAGCGGCAAGGACAGCGGCGACCTGCTCGTCTTCCCGCCCCAGGCCCTGATCCAGCCGGGCCAGACCCAGACCTTCCGGCTGCAATATGTCGGCGACCCCGACCTCAAGGCGAGCAAGCATTATTACGTGACGGTGGCGCAGCTCCCCGTCCAGCTGCCGCAGGGCCAGTCGGCGATCCAGATCCTCTACAATTTCCAGATCCTGGTCAGCGTCGCGCCGCAGGGGGCCAAGCCGGCCGTGCGGATCGTCGACGCCACCATCGGCCGCGACGCCAAGGGCAAGCCGGTGCCGATCGTCACTTTGTCCAACGAGTCGCGCGCCCACGGCTACCTCTCCGAAGGCAAGCTGCGCATCGTCCAGCGCGACGCCGCCGGCAAGGAAGTGTTCCGCAAGGTCCTGACGGGCCCCGAGATCCAGCAGACGATCGGCTTCGGCCTGGTCGGCGCCGGGCAGAAGCGCCGGGTCGTGATCCCGGTCGAGCTGCCTCAGGAAGGGGGGACCGTTGAGGCGCAATTCACCCCCAATGGCTGAGCCGCCGCGCCTGCGCCCGGTCCGCGCCGCCTTGCTGGCGGGCGCCTGCCTGACCGGCTGGCCGGCGGACCTGCGCGCCGCCCAGCCCGGCGCGACGCCGCAGGCGCAGGAGCGCCGCATCGTCATCGAAGGGCATGCCGCCGGCGACGCGGGCGCCAAGATCAACCCGACCGGCAAGACGGTGCGGATCACCGTCCCGGCCAAGGACGGGCCGCGCTATCTCGGTGACATCGGCCTCAGCATCGACCCCGACGACCGCATCGAATTCTCCGCCCAGCGCGCGCTCGATCTGCTCTCCAACGTGCTCGACGCCGAGGTGCAGCGCACGCTTCGCGCGGCTTTTGCCGGCGATACGGTGCTCACGCCGCGCGATTTCGAGGCCTCCGGCATCCGCGTCCACTACAATCCCCAGACGCTCGAGCTGCAATTCGACATCGCCTCGGAGCGCCGCGCCTCCCGCACCGTGCAGGTCAGCCCGCTCGACCGCGACCGGATCGGCAGCTTCGTCAAGCCGGCGGGCTTCAGCGCCTACGTCAATGTCAGGAGCTCGCTCGACTATCTCCACCAAGGCCCCGACGAGGGTCTGCAGACGCCGGTCCTGTTCCTCGACGGCGCGGCGCGGATCGGCGCCATCGTCGCCGAGACCGAGGCGATCTGGCAGCCCGATTCGCGCATCCTGCCCGATTATCAACGGCTCGGCTCGCGTCTCGTCTATGACGACCAGAAGAACCTCATCCGCTGGAGCGCGGGCGACCTCCAGCCGGTCGCGCGCGGCTTCCAGTCGGCGCCCGACATTGCCGGCCTGTCGCTGTTCCGCAGCTACAGCGTGCTCCAGCCCCAGACCATCACCCGCCCGCGCGGCGACCGCAGCTTCCGCCTCGAGCGGCCGGCGACGGTGGAAGTGCAGGTCAACGGCCAGATGGTGCGGCGGCTCCAGCTCAATCCCGGCACGTACGATTTGCGGGACTTCCCGTTCACCCAGGGCTCGAACGACATCCGCATCAACGTCATCGACGATGCCGGGCGGACGGAATTGCTGCGCTTCAACGTCTTCCTCGACCAGTCGCAGCTCGCCAAGGGGCTGAGCGAGTTCGGCGTCTATTTCGGCGTCCACTCGCCGCTCCTGCCCAGTGGGCCGCATTATACCGACCAGCCGGCCTTCACCGGCTTCTACCGGCGCGGGCTCAGCGATACGGTGACCCTCGGTATCAACGCCCAGGCCGACAAGCGCAACCAGATGGGCGGGCTCGAGGCCGTGTTCGCGACCGTGGTCGGCACGATCAGCACCAATTTCTCGCTGTCCAACATCGACCGGTTCGGCACCGGCTGGGCCGGCGTCGCCACCTTCCAGCGCCTCATCCAGCGGAGCGGCGGGCGCGCCGATTCCCTGAACCTCTCGGTCGAGGCGCGCAGCCGCCGGTTCGGACCGGTCGGCACGCTCGTTCCGGTCAACCCGTTCGAGTTCGAGATCGGCGCCGGCTACAGCCACGCCTTCAACGATTATGTCTATGGCGGCTTCGATGGGCGCTATTCCAAGGGCCGCGGCATTCAGCCCGACGTCGGCACGGCCCGGGTCACGATGGGCTGGCGGATCAATCCCCGGATCAGCTTCACCGCCGACGGCCGCTACGAGCGCGACAATCTCGGCGAGCGGGTCGCGGGCCTGTTCTCGCTCACCGTCCAGCTCGGCCATTATTCCAGCGTGCGCGGCGATTACGACACGCACGACAACCGCGCGCGGGTCTCGTTCCAGACCCTGCACGGCACCGGCGTCGGCTCCTACAATTTGAATGCCGACATCGAGCGCAGCGACGTCGGCTCGGGCGCCAACCTCAATGCCGACTATTTCGCCAATCGCGCCGAGATCGGGCTCAGCCATTTCGGCACCTTCCAGGGCGATTTCTCGAGCTCGACCAGCCAGCGCACGTCGCTGCGCGTCGCCACCTCCTTCGCCTTCGCCGACGGCGCCTTCTCGATGGGCCGGCCGATCTACGACAGCTTCGCGATCGTCCGCGGCCATCCCAGCCTGAAGGGCGCCGACGTCCTGGTCGATCCGAGCGCGTTCGGCTTCACCGCCAATACCGGCTTCCTCAACGCGGCGACCGAGCCGAACCTCAGTTCCTATTCCGAACGGACGGTGACGATCGACGCCCCGGGCGCGCCGGCCGGCATCGACCTCGGCCAGGGCTCGTTCCGGCTGCTGCCGCCCTATCGCAGCGGCTACAAGCTCATTGTCGGATCGGATTACGGCGTGACGGCGATCGGCCGGATGCTGAACCGCGACGGCGAGCCGGTCTCGCTGGTCGCCGGCACCGCGGTCGAGGCGGCGCATCCCGACCGGCCGCCGGTCGAGCTGTTCACCAACCGCGACGGACGCTTCGGCGCCGCCGGCCTCGCGCCCGGCCGCTGGAAGGTCACCATGCTCGACGACGCCAAGAGCGAGTTCGAGATCGACATCCCGCCCAAGACCGAAGGCGTCGTCCGCCTCGGCGAGATCAAGGCTTCCCCCCCGCAATGAGCGACACCGACCCCTTCCGGATCCTGATCCGCTTCGCCACATGGCTCGGAGCGGCCCTCACCCTGCTCGCCGCCGTCCCCGCCGCGGCGGCCGGCGTCTGCGGCATCACCGGCAGCGCCTCGGCGCAGGGCCTCACCTACAATCCGTTCGATCCGGCCGGCTTCCCCACCGCGACGGTCGTGCTCAACATGCAGCGCGTGAATCCGTCGGGCGGCGCCAAGACCGCGGTCGTCAATTTCTTCCTCCAGGGCCAGAGCCCGGTGACCGACGGCACGACCATCGTCCCCATCTCGATCAGCGCGCCCTCGGCCAGCGCGGACGGGCTCAACCAGAACATCTTCATCAACTTCTCGGCTTCCCCGCCCAACCTCACCCTCACGCCGTCGGGGAATCATTTCCTGCGCCTCAATTTCACCGGCAACAACGCCGCCTCCGACACCGCCGCCGTCACCTTCCAGGTGACGCTGCCGGCCAACCTCGACCTCGCCGCGACCCAGGATCTCGGCTTCGACGTGGTCTATAGCTGCAGCGGCACCGGCGGCGGCGGCCCGTTCACCGACACCGGGCGGATCGTGCGGGCGGTGACCTTCGGCGTCACCGTGCTCAGCGTGCTCGAGGCGAGCTATGTCGGCTCCGATCTCGATCTCGGCGAGATCGGCAACAAGACGACGGCCCAGGTGCTCGCGGCGCCCGCCACCTATTCGACGGACGCGACCGGCAACTACATCCGAGTGCAGAGCTCAGGCCCCTACCTGGTCGAGATGGCCTCGCAGAACCAGTACCGGATGACCTTCCCCGGCGGGAACCCGGCGACGGCGAACCAGTCGCTCAAATACAAGATCCTTTTCCTGGGCAAGACCGTATCCAACGCCGCGCCGGCCTTCGCCGCCGTCACCTGCTCGCGCGCCGGCGTACCGGTCAGCGAAGGGGACATGCTGAAGATCCGCGCCACCCTGCTCGAGGGCGGCGACCTCAAGCAGGTCTCGCCGAGCTACAAGGACATCGTCACGGTCACGGTTTCGCCGCTGGTCAGCGGGTCGGGGATCGATTGCCCTGGCACCCCGCTGCCGCTTCCCTAGGGTCCGTACGGACCCTAGAGCGGCACGACCCGCAGCGAGAGCGCGCCCGCCCCGACGCTTCCGTCGGGCAGGCGCAGCTCGACCGTGCGGGATGCCGTGCCGGCCGTCGCCGAGCGGACGATCAGGGTCGGCGCGCCCGCGGCGAGCGGCGTGGCGACGCCGTCGATCACCAGGCTCGCGCCCTCGAGCCCCGGCGACGCTTCGGCGTAGACCTCATAGCCGTTGGCGTCGTTGCAATATTCCTCGAGCCGACCCAGCGCGGCGCGGCCGTCCGCGACCGTGGCGAGGGCAGTGCCGAGCTCGGCATGGCAGACGACCGGCACCGTACCGGCAATGCCGAGCTTGAACGTCGCCTCGGTCCTGTCGGAGGCGAAGGCAGGGGCCGCCGACGAAGCGGCGGCGGCAAGCAAGAAGGGGATGGCGAAGCGGCGCATGGCAAGTCTCCAAAAATCGGCCGTCCCTTCCTGCGCGCCCAACGACCAATTTTGGGTTCAACGTCGTGGTAAATATTTTGTGCCGTGCCGGCCCCGCGGCGCCGGCGCCTCACCCGTTTTGGGGAGGCGATGCTGGCGGCGGCGGGCTAGTTTTGTTCGATGCCGGGCATCGAGCCTCTCGCTTATCATGTCGTACCGCGCGGCGGCGGGTGGGCGGTTTCGCATGAGGGGCGCTATTTCGATCATCCGACCCTGACCGCGGCGACCGGGGCGGCGGTGCGCGCGGCGGCGATCTCGGCCGCTTACGGGCGCCCGGTCCACGTCCTCTCCCGCGGGCCGCGTGGAGGCTGGATGCTGATCTGGGATTCCGAAAGCGACGCGCGTCCGCCGGCCCAGTTCGAGACGCCCTCCCGGATCGCCGCCATGTGTGCCGCCGAAACGAATTGACTTTACCACCCATCGAATCTCTATTCCGCGCGCTGCTGTGTAAATCGCGTGGTGTTGCGACGACATGCATTGGATTCCGCTTGGGGATGAGATGCCCGACGGAGAGGCGCTCGTGTGGACGGGCGGCCGGGCCGTCGTCGCTATCCTTTTGCCCGCCGACGAAGGCAGCCCCAGGCCGACCTTTCTCGACGCGCGCACCGACGACATCCTGGAATGGCCGACCCATTGGATGCCCCTGCCGGCGCCGCCCCAGGCTTCGTGACGTCCTGACACCGGTTACGGGCCGCGCAGGCGGCCGACCCGCCTTTTCGGGGTAATCCCGGATGGCGCACGCCCATTGCGGGGGCGACACCGGCGCGCCACGTCCCCACGAAGGAACGCCGACATGATCCGCGCCCGACTGCTCGCCCCGCTCCTCTTCTGCGCCGTCGCGGTGACCGCTTCGGCCCAGGCGCCCTATGGCCTCGTCTCCTCGCCGCGGATGAAGCACGACCAGGGCGACAGCTGGACCTACGTGAAGCCGGGCCTCAACCTGGCCCGCTATCGCGGCGTCTCCGTCGATACGGTCGGCCTCTATGCGGGAAGCGACGCCGAGTTCGGCAGCGCGACGCCCGACGAGCGCCGCAAATATGCGAACCTGCTCGGCGAGGCGGTCAGGGCGGCGCTGGGCAAATCGGTGCCGATCGTGGCGCGAGGCGCCAAAGGCACGCTCCGGCTCAAGCTCACCTTGCTCGGCGTCAAGAAGACGATCGGCGGCGTCGCCACGGCGACCCGCGTCACGCCTATCGGCCTCGCCACCAGCGCGCTGAAGAGCGCGAGAGGCAAGAAAGGGACTTTGAGCGGATCCGTCCTGTTCGCGGCCGAGCTGCTCGACGGCGCCACCGGCGAGGTCCAGGTCGCCGCGATCCGCCGGCGAGCGCCCGATGCCCTCGACATACCGGCGACCTTGTCGACCGGCGACACGGTGAAGGCGGTCGGCCGCGCGGTCGGCGGCGACATCGGCAAGCACCTCGCCTCACGCCTCGGCCATCACGCCTGAGCGCGAGGGGAGGGCCGGAGCCCCGTTACTGGCCCGTTACTGGCCCAGTTACTGGGGCGCCTCGATCACCTGATACTGGACGGTGGTGCCGACATATTCCGGCTCGTACCAGACGTTGCCGCAATTATAGTAGGTGTAGCTTGAGCGGTAGACGCTCGAGCAGCCGGTCGGCAGGGTCGAGTAATAGGAGCCGACCACCGCCGCGGTGGCGGCCGCGATCCCCACCGCCGCGACGCCGCGGGCGATCGGATGGTAGCCGCCGTAACCGTAGCCGCCGTAACCGCCGTAGCCGCCATAGCCACCGCCGGCGACGTTGATGTCGTTGTTCATGTTGAAGTTGCGGTCGCCGCCGTTGATGTTGTTCATCCGGTTGCCGTTGCCGCTGATGTTGGAGGCGGAACCGTTGCGGACGCGGTTGCCGCCGCCGGCGGGACGCGTCTGGCCGGCAAAGTCGCCGCGGCCGGGATTGCGGCCGCCAACCCCGCCGGCACCGCCAACGCCACCGACGCCGCCTGCGCCACCGACGCCGCCGCGATTTCCGAGGCCGCCCGACGGACGGGTGCTGGCGTGACCGCCGCCGCCTCCGCGACTGAAGCCGCCGCCGCCGCGGCTCCCGCCGCCATAGCCGCCGCCGCCGCCACCGCGGCTGAAACCGCCGCCGCCGCCCCGGCTCATGCCTCCGCCGCCGCCGCGGCTGAAGCCGCCGCCGCCGCCTCGCCCGCCGCCGCCGCCGCCACCGCGGCCGCCGCGCGCCTCGGCGGCGTCGGCGGCGATCATCGCGCCCGCGGCCGTCAGGGCCACGCTAATCCTGAGGGCGATAGCCAGCTTGCTGTTCATCGTCATTCTCCCACCGGGGTCGGGGTTGCCGAGGCGCGGTCGAGGCCGGCCTGGCCGAACCGGATGTGCTGCGCCTTCTGCGGCGGCGCGAACGCGAAGGTGCTGTCCGCGAAAGCCGTCTTGGTGTGCCAGGTGAACACCGCCGAATATTGCGGCATGCTCGGATCCTCGGTGGTCGTGATGACGATCTTGCACGGCAAGGCGTCGGCGCCCGCGCGCAGCCAGATCTGCCAGTCGACGGCCTCCTGGCGCATTGCGTATTGCTCGCACTTGACCCCGTTCACCGTCTCGGTGCCGGCGAACATGGCCGATTTGATCCGGCCGACGACTTCGGGATTATTGCCCCAGTCGAACAGGTCGACGAGCGGCATCTGCAGCGCGAACTGCTTCTCCGCCTTGGTCAGCGTCTCGCCGATCGTCGGCAGCGCGTCGAACGAGGCGTAATAGCCGAGGCGCGGCGCGAAGATCGTCACCTTCTTGCCGTCATAATAGATGGTCCGCGCGACCTCGTCGGAGACCATGTCGATGCGGAAGGCGTTGGGGCGCCGGATCTTGTAGTCGACGGTTCCGCCGCTCTGGATCTTCTGGCCGCTCTCGAGCACCTCTTCCGACGTGACGTCGGCATGGAGGCTGAAGCTCGTCAGCCGCCGCATCGACTGCCCCATCTTGGCAAGCGCCGCCATCGCCGCGGGCTCGCGCACGTTGGCAGGTGCCGGGGCGGGCGCCGCAGCGGGCGCCGCGGCAGCCGGCATCGGCTCCTGCGCCGCGACACCCGCGGGCATGAGGCCGGCGGCGAGCGCCAGCGGGCAGGCGAACAGGATCGCGCGTATCATGGACCGGCTCCTCCATCGAAGACAGGCCACGGCATCGGCGGGTCGGAGGGTCTGCACCATCGGGAATGTCCCCCGATTCCGGCCCGCAAAGCCGGGAGAAAGCGGGGCGTCGTCGCGGGAGCCGGGGCCGGACCGGGGTCGGGACCCTCCCCGATCACCGGACACGATGTGATCCTGCATCATCAATCTAGATTAAGGGTAGTCCCCAATAGTGGCGATGCGCACAACGCCCTAGGCTTCTATCCAGTTTACAAGGTCCTGTTGCTTATCGTCCTTATCGTGAGGGAGGTAGCGGCATGGCCGATGGAGGAAGTTTCGGACGGAGG
Organism: Allosphingosinicella sp.; assembly: GCA_045811445.1. GTDB lineage: Bacteria > Pseudomonadota > Alphaproteobacteria > Sphingomonadales > Sphingomonadaceae > Allosphingosinicella. The sequence continues at coordinate 20,246 of JBJMTY010000282.1, forward strand.
GCGGCGGGCCCGGAGTTGACTTACTCCGCCCCGGCAGCACCGACGCCGCGAAGCGCCCCCCCGCCGGCGCCGGCGCGCCACTCGCCCCCCAACATCATCCCGTTCGAGACGGCTGCCGAGCGCAGCCGCGCGGGGCTGCGCGCCCTCACCGACGAACTCGGCGGCATACGCGACCAGATGGCCGAGCTGCAGGGCCTGCGGGACTCGCTCGAGCGGGTCACCGACTGGCAGGGCCGCTGGGCCGCCTCGGCGGAGAATCTGATCGCCGTGATCGCCAGCGGCGGCATCGCCGAGCTCCAGCGCGCGATCGACCGGCTGCCCGAACAGATCGCCCTGCTCGAGGGCGGCTGGCGGATCGTCGCCGGCAACCGCGCCTGGCGCGAGACGGTGGGCCGAACGGAGCCGGGGCCGAGGATGGGCGAGGATTTCCTGGCCTATTGCGAACGCCACGCCCATCGCAGCGCGGACGCGGCTCTGGTCGCCGAGGGCCTGCGCGACATCGCCGCCGGCCGCCTTGCCCGCTTCACCCATCTCTACGCCCCGGGTTCGTCCGACGAGCGGCAGTATCGCGTCTGCGTGTCGCGCTTCGATTCGGGCGGCGAGCCGCTCGTCATCCTCGCCCGCTACGACGTCACCGCGCTGCGCAGGATCGAGAAGCAGTGCAAGCGGCTCGACGCCACCTTGCTGCGCACGCAGGAGCTGGAGCGGATACGGATCGGCCGCGACCTCCATGATGCGACCTCCCAGATGCTGGTCGTGCTCCAGCTCGCCCTCATCCGCCTCAAGTCGAAACCGCACGATCCCGAAGCGGGCTCGATCTTCGGCGAGATCGAGGAAGCGGTCGACGAGATCCATCGCGAGATCCGCGCCATCTCCTACGCCCTCCACCCGCCGCCGCTGAAACCGGGCGGCCTGGCCGAGGGGCTGGACGCGATGGCGCGCGGCTTCGCGGCGCGCACCGGCCTGGCCATCGACTTTGCGTTCGAAGGCGGCGCCAAGCCGCTGGCGGGGACGGCCGAGACGACGCTTTACCGCCTCGCCCAGGAAGCGCTCGCCAACGTCTACCGCCATGCCAAGGCGCGCAACGTGCACATGCGGCTGGTCGCGCGCGGCGGCCGCTACGTCCACCTGATCGTCCGCGACGACGGTATAGGCTTTGACGGCACGGCGGCCGCCTCCACACCCGGCGTCGGCGTCGCCGGCATGCGCTCGCGCATCCGCGACCTCGGCGGCCGCCTGTGCATCCGGCGCCTCGAGGCAGGCACCGCCGTCCTCGCCACCCTGCCGGCCGACGCCTGAAGGGTACGCAGGAAATCCTGCCCGTCACTCCGGCGAAGGCCGTTCGAACCCGGGCTGACGCTGCTTAGGGTCCCTAGGGCTCGACGATGTGGTTGCGCACCGCGTAGCGGACCAGGGCGGCCGTCGTCCTCAGCTTCAGCTTGTGCATCGCGGCGGAGCGGTGGGTCTCGACCGTCTTGACGCTGATGT
>JBJMTY010000283.1:0-5905 GCA_045811445.1 Allosphingosinicella sp.
ACAGGATCAGCCGGTCGACCGAGCCGCCGATCAATTGCTGCACCGCCTGGGCGACGGCGAGATAGGTCTTGCCGGTGCCGGCCGGGCCGAGCGCGAAGATCATGTCGTCGCGGGCCAGCGCCTCCATGTAGACGGCCTGCATCTTGGAGCGCGGGACGATCGTCTTCTTGCGGGTGCGGATCATCACCTTGGGCGGCTCGGCGACGTCGGAGGCGATGATGCCTTCGAACGTCGGCTGGCCCGACATGCCGATGATCGCGTTGACCGTCTCGGCGTCGATGTCCTGGCCCTCGTCGAGGCGGTTGTAGAGCCCGACCATCACTTCGCGGGCCCGCGCCGCCGCTTCCGGCTCGCCCTCGATCTGCACCTTGGCGCCGCGCGCGGCGATATAGACGCCGAGCGCGTCCTCGATCGCGACCAGGTTGCGGTCGAACTCGCCGAACAAAGGCCCGAGCAGATGCGGCTGCTCGAACTCGACCTCGACCCTGGCCCGCGCGGCGGCGGCCGGTTCCGCTTTCTTCGCCATCAGGCGGCCCGGCCCGCGACTTGCGTCGCTCCAGCGAAATCCGGGGCGGCGGGGACGCCGTGAAGGCTGTTCGGGCCGGCCTGGATCAGCGCCACCTCGATTAGGCTGCCGAGCGGCGCGTCGGTCTCGACGTGGACCGATTGCAGCCACGGCGTCTTGCCGACGCGCTGGCCGGGACGCTTGCCGTCGCGTTCGAGGAGGATCGTCGTCCGCCGGCCGACCGAGGCACGGTTGAAGGCGAGCTGTTGGGCGTTGAGCAAGGCCTGGAGCCTTTGCAAGCGTTCGTCCTGCACGGCGGCGGGGACCTGTCCTTCCATGGCCGCGGCGGGAGTGCCGGGGCGCGGCGAATATTTGAACGAGTAAGCCTGGGCGTAGTTCACCGCGCGCACGATTTCGAGCGTCGCCTCGAACTCCGCCTCGCTCTCGCCCGGGAAGCCGACGATGAAGTCTCCGGAGACGGCGATGTCCGGCCGCGCCGCGCGCACCCGCTCGATGATGGCGAGGTAGCTTTGGGCGCTGTGGCTGCGGTTCATCGCCTTCAGCACCCGGTCGCTGCCCGACTGCACCGGCAGGTGGAGATACGGCATCAGCGCCGGCACCTCGGCATGGGCGCGGATCAGGCCCTCCGTCATGTCGCCCGGATGGCTGGTCGTGTAGCGGATCCGCGCCAGGCCCGGCAGCCGGTCGAGGGCGCGGATCAGACCGTCGAGGCCTTGCGGGCGGCCGGCCTCGTCCTCGCCGGCCCAGGCGTTGACGTTCTGGCCGAGCAGGACGATCTCCTTCGCCCCGGCATCGATCAGCGCCCGCGCCTCGTCGAGCACCGCGGCCCAGGGCCGCGAGACCTCGGCGCCGCGGGTATAGGGGACGACGCAATAGGTGCAGAATTTGTCGCAGCCTTCCTGGACGGTGAGGAAAGCGCTCGGCCCCTGTTTGCGGCGGGCGGGCAAGGCGGCGAACTTGGAGAGGAGCGGCAAATCGGTGTCGAGCGCGCGGCGGCCTTGCCCGGCTTCCGCCACCATCGCGGGCAGGCGGTGATAGGCTTGCGGGCCGACGACGATGTCGACGCTCGGCGCGCGGCGCGGGATCTCCGCGCCTTCGGCCTGGGCGACGCAGCCGGCGACCGCGATCATCGGCCGGGTGCCGTCCTCGCGCCGCAGCCGGCCGATCTCCGAATAGACCTTCTCCGCCGCTTTCTCGCGGATATGGCAGGTGTTGAGCACGACGAGGTCGGCCTCGCCGCCCGCGCCGGCGGCCTTAAGGCCTTGCGATTCCAGCAGCTCGGCCATGCGCTCGCCGTCATAGACGTTCATCTGGCAGCCGTAGGACTTGATGTGGAAGGTCTTGGGAGAATTCATCGCGCGCCTGTAGCCGATCCGCTCCCCGAAGGGGAGAGCGCTTCGACGATCTCGGCCCGCGCCGCCTCGGCGAGCCGCTTGCGGTCGCCGGCGGCCACGGGGTCGACCGGCGTCAGGAACCGGACGACGACCGGCGTCGCGCCGCGGCGCGAGAGGATGCGTCGGGCGTTGGCGGGCGCGCTTTCCTCGCCGACCCAGGCGATGTCGTGGACCGCGGCGCCATAGTCGATCGCCACCGGCTGGGCCTTCACGCTTGGGATCGGCGGGAAGAGCGAGGCGAGCAGGCTGGCGCGGAAGGGGAGGGTATCGGGGCCGCCGTCGGTCGTCCCCTCGGGGAACAAGGCGACGGGCTGGCCGGAGGCGAGGGCGGCGCGCAGCGCGTCGGCCTGGTCCTTCACCGCCGCGCGCGCCGTGCGGGCGACGAAGACCGTCGCGTTGAGCCCGGCCAGCCAGCCGATCACCGGCCAGCGGGCGACCTCGTCCTTGGCTACGAACGCCGTCCCGCTCGCACCGGCGAGGACGAGGATGTCGAGCCAGCTCGCATGGTTGGCGAGGAACAGGACGTCGCGGCGGAGGGGGGCGCCTTCGACCCGGACCCGCATCCCGGCGGCGCGGGCGGTCCACCACAGGAAGCGGCGCGGCCAGAGCGAGCGGCGGAGCAGGAGACGCGACAGATAATGGAGCGGCACGCAGGCGAGGAGGCCGAGGACGATCAGTGCCGTCCGGTAAAGGAAGCGGTGCAAGCCCTATTTCTTCCGGTCGAGGGCCACGCCGTAAAGCTCCATGCGGTGGTCGACGAGGCGGAAGCCGAGGCGCTCGGCGATGCGGCGCTGCAGCGCCTCCAGCTCCTCGTCGACGAACTCGATGACGCGGCCGGTCTCGACGTCGATGAGGTGGTCGTGGTGGGTGGCGTCGGCGGCCTCGTAGCGGGCGCGGCCGTCGCCGAAATCGTGGCGCTCGAGGATGCCCGCTTCCTCGAACAGGCGGACGGTGCGGTAGACGGTGGCGATCGAGATCCCCGGGTCGATCGCGGAGGCGCGGGCGTGCAGCGCCTCGACGTCGGGATGGTCCTCCGCTTCGGAGAGGACGCGCGCGATGATCTTGCGCTGCTCGGTGATGCGCAGCCCTTTTTCAGCGCAAAGAGCTTCGATGTCGATCCGGCGGGTCATCAACCCCAAGCTTTAGACCAAATCATCCGGCGGTAAAGGCCGCCGGGGGGCCACGATTCCCCGGCGGCCGGACCGAAGCGCGGGCGCCGCTACTTGGCGGCGCGGCCGGCGCGGCGGCGCTTGGTGCCGAGGCCGATCTTCTTGGCAAGCGTGCGGCGCTGTTCGGCATAATTGGGCGCGACCATCGGATAGTCGGCGTTGAGACTCCATTTCTGGCGGTACTCGTCGGGCGTCATCTGATAGTGCGTCATCAGGTGCCGCTTGAGCATCTTGAGCTTCTTCCCGTCCTCGAGGCAGACGATATAGTCGGGCTTGATCGAGGAGCGGATCGAAACGCGCGGCTCCGGGCGGGCAGGGGCCTCGTCGGCCTTGGCGCCGAGCCCGTTGAGGGCGCTGTGGACGTTCGCGATAAGCTGGGGAAGGTCGTTCACCGCGACGCTGTTGTTGCTGACGTGCGCCGAGACAATGTCGGCGGTCAGGGTGATCAGGGTTTCGTTCTGTTCGTTGCTCTCTGCCATTCTCGTAGCCAGACCTTTTGCCACTGGATTTTCACGACGCATTGCCCCGCTCATGCGTTAATGATCCATTTTGGAGGTTTTTACAACCGAAAGTTGCGCAAACCGCAAAAAAAGGATCAACCCTTGGCGGTTCTCGCCAGAGTCAGGGCATCATATAGCTGACCGTCGCCGCCGTGGTAATAATTCTTTCGCCGTCCAATTTCACGGAAGCCGGCGCGCGTGTAGAGCGCAACTGCATGATTTCCATCCCGAACCTCGAGATGGAGATGTTCGGCGCCTCTTCTTGCCGCCTCGGCGACGAACGCCGCGAGCAGCTTCGAGCCTACGCCACGCCGCTGGGAATCGCGGCGAACGGCCAACAAAAGCAACTCGGCTTCGTCCGCGACGACTCGGCTCAAGGCGAAGCCGAGCGCGGCCTGGTCCGGTCCGCGCGCAAGGCTCAGCCAGACGCCGGGCAAGGGCAGGAGACCCGCGCATTGCGGCGCCGTCCAGGCTTCGCCGAACGCAGCCTCGAAGCTGTCGCCCATCACCGCCATCACCGACCCGAGGTCGGCCAGGCCGGCCTGCTCGACCGTCACGTCCGGGTCGCCGCTCACGCCGCGGGCCTCGCGTCCGGGGCGCGGCCGTAGATCGGTGCGGGCGGCAGGCCGCGCAGTGCGGCGGGGAGGCGGCGGGCGTTCGCGGCGCGGGCCTCGGCGGGCTCGGCCCGGCCGAAGCCGCGGGCGGCGACCAAGGTCTCGGCGCCCGAGCCGATCACCAGCGGCGCGGCGATCGCCGCCGCCGCGTCGAGCGGCGAGAGGGAGGCAAGGCCGCCAGTCGGGCGAAGCGGCGCACAAGCGAAACTCTGGACGAATAGCTGCCCGTGACCGCCGTGGAGCGCCACCGCCAATTCGGATGCTTCCGCCTGGTTCGCCGCGAGCAAGGCCATCGACGAAAAGCCGGCGAGCGGCAGCCCCCAGCCGATGGCGAGGCCATGCGCCGCGGCGAGGCCCACGCGCAGGCCGGTGAAGCTGCCCGGCCCGCAATCGACCAGGATCGCCTCGGGCACGCGGCCGGCGAGCAGGGCCTCGATCATCGGCAGCAGCCGCTCGGCATGGCCGCGGCCGACGAGCGCGTGCGCCTCGCCCACCACTTCGTCGCCGCGCAGCAGGGCGACCGAGCAAGCCGGGGTGGCGGTCTCGATGACGAGGGTGAGCGGGGCCATCGCCTCACCGCTTTCGCGGCGACGCCGGCAAAGTCAAACGGCTTCGACCGCTTCGACTTCGGGGACGTAATGTTTCAGCAGGCTCTCGATGCCGTGCTTGAGCGTCATCGTCGAGGAGGGGCAGCCCGAGCAGGCGCCGTGCATGGCGAGGTAGACACGGCCTCCGCGGAAGCCGCGATAGACGATGTCGCCGCCGTCCTGCGCGACCGCCGGGCGGACGCGGGTCTCGATCAGCTCGCGGATCTGGGCGACGATGTCGGCGTCGGCCGGGTCCTCGCCATAATCCTCATCCGCCGCGTCGACCGCGATCCCGCCCGCCCCGGCCGGGCGGAACAACGGCGCGCCGCCGGCGAAATGGTCGAGCAGGACCGAGAGCACCTCCGGCTTGAGCCGCGCCCAGTCCGCGCCCGGCGCGGCGGTGACCGAGATGAAGTCGCGGCCGAAGAACACGCCCTCTACGTCGCCGGCGGCGAAGATCGCCTCCGCGAGCGGCGAGGCCTCGGCTTCCTCGGGCGTCGCGAAGTCGCGCGTGCCCGCGTCCATCACCCGCTCGCCGGGCAGGAACTTCAGCGTGGAAGGATTGGGCGTGGGCTCGGTCTGGATCAGCATCCTGCCGATGTGGGCTGCGTCGCGGGGGGAATCAAGCGCATGGCGGCCCGATTGCCTCGCCCTGGCGGCCGTCCTAAAGCTCGCCGCCATGGCCACCACCATCGAAGAATTGGAAGCCCGCCGCCGCGCCGCCCGGACCGGGGGCGGCGACAAGCGCATCGCAGCGCAGCACGCCAAGGGCCGCCTCACCGCCCGCGAACGCCTCTCGGTGCTGCTCGATAAGGCCAGCTTCGAGGAATATGACATGTTCGTGGAGCATAATTGCTCGGACTTCGGCATGGAGGGGCAGAAATTCCCGGGCGACGGCGTCGTCACTGGGTCGGGCACGATCAACGGCCGCCTCGTCTACGTCTTCGCGCAGGATTTCACCGTGTTCGGCGGCTCGCTCTCGGAGCGCCACGCGCAGAAGATCTGCAAGGTGATGGACATGGCGATGAAGGTCGGCGCGCCGGTCATCGGCCTCAACGACAGCGGCGGTGCCCGCATCCAGGAGGGCGTCGCGAGCCTTGCCGGCTATGCCGAAG